>JAILBX010000048.1 GCA_024680675.1 Lachnospiraceae bacterium
GACCAAATGCTTGCCTGCTTATCCCGATAGCACGCATCTGAAATCCTCAGCGTAGCCCGCTACGCCTGCGTTTTCAGATACGCACTCTCGGGCAAGCATACTTCGCATTAGTCCAGTTATTTTGCGATCGTTATACTAGAAAATCAGCCCTAAAAGGGATATTAAGAGGGGAGAAATATTTTTATTGACATTGCAGGAGTTTATTATATACTAAAAAACACAGGGGAGTGTCAAGGCTCTTGGAAGGCTTTGACAGGATTAATGTATAAATAATAAAACGGGGATATGAAAAAAAACACAAGACTATTCAGAGTATTAACAAAAAGACTGGTCTCTTGCTTTATGGCGCTGTCAATTTCCATGACAACGCCCTATTTTGCGTGTATAGCAGATGAGTATGATGACAAGATAGAGACGATGAAGGGGAATGAGGCAAAGACCAAGGAGCTGATCTCCGATCTTGAAAAGGAGACATCACAGACAAAGGAGGCAATAGCGCTTCTTCAGGAGCAAAGGGAGGCAAGTGAGGATAATATAAGCGAGCTTAAGAGCCAGAGCAGCGAGCTTCAGGGTACTGTTGAGGAATATTCAAACCAGCTCGATCAGCTGAGCGGAGAGATAGCCCAGGCAGAAAATACCATGTCAGAGATATCAAAGGAAATAGTGGAGCTTAATGATGAGCTTTCAAAAATGCAGGAGGAAAGAGCTGAGAAGTATGCTCTTTTGAAGAGCAGGATGAAAACCGTTTATGAAAAGGGCGGTACCAAGGGAATGCTTCAGCTGGTATTTGAGGCCAGCTCCTTTAAGGATCTTTTAAGCCGAACAGAGTATTTAAAAGCGGTAATAAACTATGACCAGAATAAAATAGCTGAATGCAGAGCTTTAGAGGAAAAGCTTCAGGAAAAGATAAAAGAGGTGGAAGCCAAGGAAGAGGAGCTTAATGTTTATCAAAGGGAGCTTGATTCAAAATACGGTGAAATAGAGAATATAAGCAATCAGGTAATGGGAGAGTTAAGGTCTACAAATAACAGCCTTTCCATTGAAGAAAATAAGATGGAGAACTATGAAGAGCAGATGGCGGGACTTGACCAGAAAATGAAGTCAATAGAAGCAAAAACAGCTGCAGCCCAGGCAGAGCTGGCAAGACAGATAGCAGAGAGACTTGCTATGAAAAAAGAGGATACCTCAGGTTCCTATTCTGCCAGCGGTTCAGAGCTTGAATGGCTTGCAGCCACTATACAGGCCGAGGCTGACGGAGAATCCTATACAGGTAAGCTGGCGGTAGGATCCGTGATAATGAACAGGGTTAAAAGCTCTGCTTTCCCAAATAATGTAATCGGGGTGATACAGCAGAGCATGCAGTTTGCTTCCTATCGTTCCGGCAAGGTAGAGCTCATAATTGCAAGAGGGCCCAATTCAACCTGCATAAAAGCGGCAAATGAAGTTCTTGGGGGAGCCCGTGTGGGAGATTATCTTTTCTTTATGACAAAGTATTATGCCGATTACTATGGTATAAGTGAATACACCATGATAGGTAATCATGCCTTCTTCTACAGGTGGATAACAAAGGAAAAGACGGTTGAGCCCGAGGCAGAAAGTGAAGCTAAGGATCAGGCTTCAGAAGGAGAAACAGGGGAAGAAAATAAAGAAGAAAATAAAGAAGAAAGCCCTGAAAATACAGATAATGGTGAAAACACGGAAGGTGAAGGAGAGAGCGGAGACAGTGAAAATACCGATGAAGGCGGTGATTTTTCAGATGCCCCACCCTCATAGCAGAAGGATCTAGTTAAAAGGAGGAGAAAATGAGTAAAGAAATCAAGAATGAAGAGCTTGCAGATGAAAAGAAATCCAAATTCAGGCTTAATTCCAAGACAATTGCCATTATGGCTATGCTTATTGCCATGCAGGTGGTTTTGGCTAGATTTTTGTCTTTTTCAACCTGGAATACCAGAATAGGCTTTGGCTTTGTACCTATTGCTTTGGCAGCAATGCTCTTTGGAGCCGTTCCGGCAGCAATAGTTGCTTCGGTAAGTGATCTGCTGGGAGCCTTGCTATTTCCTTCGGGAGCATATTTCCCCGGTTTTACCCTTACTGCTTTTTTAACGGGAATGGTATATGGATATTTTCTTCATAAGAGGAAGGGAGGATATCTGAATATATTATTTGCAGTACTGATAATACAGTTTGTTTTAGGCCTCTTTATGAATACCTATTGGATATCTCTTCTTTACGGATCCCCCTTCAGTGTGCTTTTGGCAACGAGAGTGATCCAGGCGGCTATCCTTACAGTGGTTCAGACTCTTACCGTTATAGTTGTTGAAAAGGCATCCTCAAGACTTAAGAACATAGTAACTGTCTGATGAAGCAATAAAATACAGCTAGTTAATCTTTTTTGCTACTATCACAAGACGGCCGTTTTTAATATGATAACTGCAGGTGGACAGGGTCAGCAGCCTGTCCCCCCAACTTATATCTGTCCCTGTATCATACAGGGACTTTTCTTTTATTTCTTTTACATAGTAGTCAAAGTCATCTTTATCGGAAAGATCGGTATAGTAATAATATCTGAATCTGCCATTATCATTGTCCTTTTCAAAGCGATAGATATCCTCATCACCATAATCATAAAAAAGATCCAGATCCTTCAGAGGAAGCTCCTCTATGCTTATTTCTTCTGCAGGGGACTCCTCCTCTATGGGACTTTCTGAGGACTCCGATGCAGCTATATTATCCTCATTCCCGGCAACAGAGTCCTTTTTCTTTTCTATACTTGCAGTAAGGATCTCATCATCTCTTGTGGCCCTATCCTCTTCTGTTTCAAGCTCTTCCTCGTCGATCTGTGAGTAGAAGACAGCAGCCAGTTCATAGATACCCTCTTCATATATGGTATCAAAATTCAGGAGTTTATTATTTAAGCCAAAGGAGGGATCGGTATATTTTTTTAAGTTTCCAAAGCTGGAGCCATCCTTCATATTATGGCCGTAAATCAGGGTATTGTTAAAGTTGTCCTGCCAGTTTACTGCTATAAAGAGACTGCCCTGTTCCGAAGGCTTTCCGTATATATCCCGGTGGAGGAAGTAATTCTGGCTTTTAGGGGTATACATTACGGCTTCATCAATGGGAAGGCTGTCAACTTTCAGCCAGCCTGCTATGAAAGGATTTGTTAAAAGAAGGTCCTGATATTTTGGAAGGGGACTTTTTGTTTCATTTTGAAGAGTCTCTTCCTCCGGGACAGGGGGATTACCCTCTTCCCCGGAGGCTATGGTTTTAGCCCTGGTCTCAAGAGGATCTGGCATCCCTTCTGAAATGTCATTGTTAAGCTTATCTTCCAAAGGGATTGCTTCCTTAGCCTGTATGGTGCTTCCTTCTCCCCGGTGAGACAGACTGCTTACGGCTATGAGAGAAGCAAGTATTATGAAGGAAGAAAAAAGAAATATTATAAGTAGTCTGTTTTTCATGGATTTTTAAACCTCCGCTTAAGAGAAGCTTATGGGTGAAAATAAGATATATATAGAAATTATAGCAATTTGCTATTCCTTTTTCCATATATTAATGTTGACAAGGGTTTTTTTTATCGAGATAATTATGCTTATACAGAAATAAGAAAATCCGGCGCCGGGTCACTTTAAGGAGACCTGAAATTAAGTGTTTATAATTGAGGCCGGATAAAAAAGCCGATCCTCATGATAGAAGGATCGGGAGAAAGGGATAGATCCGATAGATCATAAGAGCTTATCGGATAATGGTTAAAAATATGAAAACTTCAAAAAGAATACTTGTGACCGGAGGGGCCGGTTTTATAGGGTCCCATCTCTGCGAAAAGCTTTTGGCTCAGGGAAATGACGTAATATGTATGGATAATCTTTTTACGGGACAGAAAAACAATATAAGACATCTTATGAGCGATCATTATTTTGAGTTTATAAGACAGGATGTTTTGGAGGATATATACATAGAATGTGATCAGATATATAATCTTGCCTGTCCTGCAAGCCCCATTCACTATCAGTACGATCCCATAAAAACAGGAAAGACCAGTGTAATAGGAGCTTTACACACCCTGGGACTCGCAAAAAGATGTAAGGCAAGGATCCTTCAGGCGTCAACCTCCGAGGTTTACGGGGATCCTGAAGTCCATCCCCAGCCGGAATCCTACAGGGGTTCGGTTAATCCCCATGGCGTAAGGTCATGTTATGATGAAGGAAAGAGAATGGCTGAAACCCTCTTTTTTGACTACTACCGCCAGCATCATGTTGATATTAAGGTCATACGTATTTTTAACACATATGGCCCAAGAATGCGCCCCGACGACGGAAGGGTGGTTTCAAATTTTATTGTTCAGGCTTTAAAGGGAGAAGATATTACCATATACGGTGACGGTAACCAGACAAGATCCTTCTGTTATGTGGATGATCTTGTAGAGGCTATGATAAGAATGATGAATTCGAGAGATGGCTTTACAGGTCCTGTGAATCTTGGAAATCCGGGAGAATTTACCATGCTTGAGCTGGCAAATCTTATAATAGAGCTTACGGGATCAAATTCAAAGATCGTTTACAGACCCCTTCCTGAAGATGATCCGACTCAGAGGAGGCCGGATATAACCCTTGCCAAAAAGGAGCTTGACTGGGAGCCCCAGGTTCCTTTAAGAGAAGGTCTTGAAAAGACTATAGCCTATTTTAAAAATCTTTTGGTCGGAATGATGTGACAGGAGAGAAGAGAGGATATCAGCTTTACATCCGAAGTTTGGTATGCTACCATATTAAACGTTGCATTATTGTTTTTAATAATGCCTTCCATAATGGAAGGTAAATGTAAGGGAGAGAAAAAATGAAAAAATTTATAGCAATTGCATTGGCCTTGACCACCAGTCTTTCATTACTTGCCTGTCAGGGAAATGGAAGCGCTGCAGCTGTCAATGATAGTACAGAAGCAGTGGAGACAAAGGAAGAGGAGACGAAGGAAGCCTCAGAGGAAGCCGTTAAGGAAGAAAGCCAGGAGGCAGAAACAGAAAGCAAGGAAGAAACAGAGGCTGCCAAGGAAGAAGGAAGTGAAAATGCAGGTAAGTTTATCATGGGTATCGATCCGGAATATCCTCCTTTCAGCTATATTGGAGATGATGGAGAGTACACAGGCTTTGACGTAGAAGTATGTAAGGCTGTATGCGAAAAGCTGGGATACGACTTTGATGTGTTTGAAGTAAACTGGGATGAAAAGCTCATTCAGCTGGATGCCGGGGAATGTGACTGTATATGGTCAGGTATGACTATCTACGATACAATGAAGGAAGCCGGATATGTCATTTCAGAGCCTTATTTTGAAAATGTGCAGGTTATGATGGTTAAGGAAGATAGCGGCATCAATTCCACCAAGGATCTTGCAGGAAAGTATGTTGCAGTACAGCTTGGAACCTCAGGAGCAGCTCTTCTTGAAGATGAACTTAAGGATCTGGCTTCCAGCTTTGGAGATCTTGTTACCTGTGACAGCTTCCTTAAGTGCTTTACAGAGCTTGGAGGGGGAGCAGTGGATGCCGTATTCGTTGATAAGCCGGTGGCTGTAGATTATATGGCAGAGCATGAGGGCTATAAGCTTCTGGAGGAGGATCTTGGAAGCGAGCAGTATGGTATTGCATTCCGTTCAGATGACAAAGAGCTTTGCAGCAGTATAGAAGGAGCTTTGGATGAAATGGTTGCAGACGGAAGCTATGCAGCTATAGCCGATAAGTATCCTGATCTTGTTAAGAATCTTGTATATCTTAACAAGTAGGATAAAGTAAATAAAGAGGTTTTCTCAGATGGAGATGATATAGGGTCTAAATGCAGGCAGAACCTGATCTCCATCTGAGCTATAGCTTCTCATTGATATTATAAGAAAAGAGGATTTTTATGTCTTTATTGACTATGATCATAAAAATGTCAGAGGGTCTTTCAAGAACCTGTGCCATTTTTTTTCTGACTTTAATATTTTCTCTTCCCCTGGGTATGGTGGTTACCCTGCTGAGAAGGAGTAAAAACAAGATCATTTCATCAATAACAAGAGCTGTGATATCTGTTATCAGAGGAACTCCCCTTATGCTTCAGCTGCTGGCTATCACCTACGGACCCTACTATCTTGTGGGGCTTACTGTATCAAGGAATAAGCTGGTGCCTGTAGTGGTTGCCTTTTCTATCAA
Organism: Lachnospiraceae bacterium; assembly: GCA_024680675.1. Classification (GTDB taxonomy): domain Bacteria; phylum Bacillota; class Clostridia; order Lachnospirales; family Lachnospiraceae; genus UBA2868. Next base: position 6,173 of record JAILBX010000048.1, read on the forward strand.
TTATGCAGCATATTTTGCGGAGATATACAGAGGGGGTATCGATTCTATTTCCAAGGGTCAATATGAGGCGGCGGATGTACTGGGTTACACAAAGACCCAGACCTTTTTAAGGATCATCCTGCCTCAGGTTATAAAAAGGGTTCTTCCAAGCATTACCAATGAAGTGGTTACCCTTGTAAAGGATACCTCTTTGGCCTTTACTGTTTCCTATCAGGAAATGTTTACCATAGGTAAGGAAATTGCAAATTCCCAGACCAGCTTCACGCCTTTTCTTGTTGCCGGAGTTTTCTACTTTGTATTTAACGCACTTGTGGATTTTGTAATGGGCAAGATAGAGAAAAAGCTGAATTATTATCACTAAGGGGGATTGTATGAGTAAGAAGATTCTTCAGATGAAAAATATAATAAAGTCATATTCGGATACAGAAGTACTGAAGGATATATCATTGTCAGTAGAGGAAGGGGAAGTTGTGTCCATCATAGGGCCTTCAGGATCGGGAAAATCCACCCTTCTAAGATGTGCCACCTTTCTTGAAAAAATAAACGGGGGTCTTATACAGTATCTGGATACTGTGGCGGCCCATACCAATGAGGAGGGAAAGGTAGTCTATGTCAACAGAAACCAGTTGACCCATGTGAAAAGTTATTTTGGACTGGTATTCCAGCAGTTTAACCTTTTTCCCCATTTTTCAGTTTTAAAAAATCTTACCCATGCTCCCATACTTGTCCAAAAAAGGGACAGTAAAGAGGTGGAGCAGGAGGCCAGGGAGCTTTTAAAGAAGACGGGACTTGAGGATAAGGCGGATGCCTATCCCTGTCAGTTATCCGGAGGCCAGCAGCAGAGGGTGGCTATAGCCAGAGCTTTAAATCTCAATCCGGATATTCTTTTTTTTGATGAACCGACCTCTGCCCTGGATCCCGAACTTACGGGAGAGGTTCTTAAGATAATAAAGGAGTTGGCAGATGAAAAAATGACCATGGTCATAGTCACCCATGAGATGAGCTTTGCAAGAGCAGTCAGTAAGAGAGTAATCTTTATGGATGGAGGTTTTATAGTTGAAGAAGGGGATCCGGAGCAGGTTTTCGGAGATCCCTCCCAGGAAAGAACGAAACAGTTTTTAAAGAATTATAATCAGGTATGAGTTACGATCATTACTATGCAGACCCAACGGGTAATATAACAATACTGGTGGAAACAAAGGCCGCTTTGGAGGACCGCTTGAGGCTTTCTAAAGAATTTTTTGAGAAGATTCCCGAATGTGAGCAGGTGGGCTTTGTTTCTTTTGATGCAAAGGATGCTGATATCCGACTGGATATGGCAGGAGGCGAATTCTGCGGAAATGCCACCATGTCGGCGGGGGCTCTCTTTGCATTTTTAAATTCAAGGGAAGAGGAATGTCTTGTCAGGGTAAGCTCTTCAGGTGTAAAGGAAACTGTAAGAGTAAAGGTTAAAAGACTTGGTGAGGCTTTATACAGGGGAGTGGTTGAAATGCCGGATCCTGAGGGATATGAGGATATAGAGCTTAAACACAGGGGCAGGAGCTACAGCTTTTCCATGGTTAAGTTTCCCGGTATGTACCACCTTATAAGTGAGGAGCCTATGGAGAGAGAAATGGCAGAGGAGGCAATAAAGGAATGGTGTAAAAAGCTTTCCTGCCCGGCTCTTGGTATAATGATGATGGATATAAAGGAAAAAAGACTGACCCCCCTTGTTTATGTAGAGGCGGTTGACAGCCTTTACTGGGAAAATTCCTGTGCCAGCGGAACAAGCGCAACAGGATACCACCTTTACAGGCGTTATAAAAAAGCAGTTGATGTGGATTTTAAAGAGCCCGGGGGCATATTGAAGATAAAGACAGATGAGCATGGAAAGCTTTTTTTGACGGGGACAGTAAAACTTAGGTCCCAAAAACCGGACAAATAAAAGTGTTATGAAAGGAAAATATAATGAGTTATTTTGATCTTAGCAATGGTGAAAAAATTTACTATGAGGACACAAAGGCAGGTGACCGGACTATTCTTATGATACATGGCTGGACCAGCAGCTCTGAAGAGTTTAAAGCTGTAGTACCTGCCATAGCAGAAAAGGCAAGATGTATAACTCTTGACTTAAGGGGGCATGGAAGGAGTAAGGATGCAAATAAGGATAAGGTTACCCTGGACACCCTGGCATCGGATGTCAATGAGCTGATAAGGGCCTTAAAGCTTGAAAATATTACATTACTCGGCTGGTCCATGGGGGCTGCGGTGGTAATGAAATATGCGGATAAATACGGATGCAGTGCCTTAAAGAATGTTATTCTTTGTGATATGACTCCAAAGCAGATAAATGAGAATGGCTGGAGACTTGGTCTGTATAAAGGGGCATACAGCAGGGCCGATATGGAGGCTGATGAGGGCAGGGACTTTTTCACCCTCTATAAAAAATTTGTTATAGGAGCAATACCAAGACTTGGAAGGATACCGGGATTTTTATTAAATGGACCTTTGAAGAAGGAACTGGCCAAGGGAGATGAGGGAGTTTTAAGGTCTTTATCCCAATGTATGAAGTCAGAGGACTACAGGGGCTGCGTGGATAAGTTTACTGTTCCCGTATTTTACTTCTATGCCAATCCGGGATCACTTTTTTCACCGGAGTTAGCAGACTGGTATGGGGAAAAGGTGAATACATCCTATCTGGCTGTTGCCATAAATGAAAGTACCCATATGATGGTAAGGGACCAGCCGGAGCAGTTTGCGGAAGAGGTAATAAAAATACTGGAGGATATTGAATATTAAAAAGCTTCAGGTGAAAGAGATTAAAAATGAAGCAAGGCTTGTGGAATGTCCTTTTAAGGAGCATGAGAAAGCTCTTAAGAGAATGGTATTTAATTAGGTGAGTAAAGATGCTGGAGAAAAAATATATAGTTTCAGGAATCAGAGATCTGGAGAAACAGCTGCCCGTCATAAAGGAAGAGTTATCAGCTTATGAGTATAATGACGGAGTGATAGCTGTATATACCGGAAACCTTCCGGAGGAAGAGCTAAAAGATATATTAAGATCCTTAAAAGAAAATTTTCCGAAACTGAAAATAACAGGTATGTCTTCCGCTGTTTATGCAAATTATTACGGGAAAGAGAGTGTGGCAGTACTGGGATTTGTTCTTATGAAGGAGGCAAGGGCAGAACTTTTCCACAGGGAGTTTGACAGGGATTCAGAAAGCTTGTCAGAGGAGCTTATATCCTATGCAAGGGAGCTTAGGGAAAAGATCAGGGATATGGAAAATGTTAAAAGCATAGAGCTGTATTTTGCCTGGCTTAAATCCTCATCATCGGATTTTATCAGAGAATTGTCCGAGGGTTTGGAGGATATACCTGTTTTTGGGGCAATATCGGGAGTTAATTCCCTTGCTTTTGTTGAAGGTTATACAAACACAAGTAACGGCGATTCGATAGTGATCGCCGATGAAACTGCAGCTGCGGGAGTTTCTCTGGTCGTTTATTCGGGAAAGGATCTTTATGTATATGAAGACTATCTTTTCGGCTGGAAACCCGTAGGAAGGTATCTTGATGTCAAAACCAAAAATATATCAAGTTTCAGTACAACGGCTTTAACTGAGCTGGACGGGGAAAAGGCAACGGATGTGTACGATAAATATCTCGGAGTAAAACCCAATAAATATTTTGTACCAAATATAGGTGAATTTCCTCTGGTAATAGAAAGGAATGGTATCTACATAGGAAGAACACCTTCAGGTTACGGTGAAAATGGAGAGGTATATCTTGAGGGTGATATCCTGCCGGGGGAAAGGGTAAGATTTTCTTATGGGGAAAAGGAAGAAATATTAAGCAGAACTGTTGACGGTGTTAACAGAATGAAGGGTTTTGGGGCGGAGAGACTTGCTCTGGTAATATGCGGCAACCGCTTTAATTTTCTTCAGGAGGATGCCCATCTTGAGATAGATTATTATTCTGAGGGAAGAGCATGTGAACCGGTGATAATTCTCGGAATGGGTGAAATATACAGATATGGGGGTAAAGGAGGAGTTTTAAACAGCGCCCTGGTGGCTGTGGGAATGAGAGAAGGTCTGGGTGAGGATCTGTCAAGTCCCGTTATCCATCAGAAGAAGCTTAAAGAGCATAAGGAAATAGTTCCTTTGGCAGAAAGACTGTCTCATTTTCTTAAAGCCATGACCGGAGAGCTGGTGGAAGCTGTAAAGGATGCAAAATCCGCCAGTGAAGCTAAAAGCGCCTTTCTTTCCAATATGTCACATGAAATAAGGACTCCCATAAATGCGGTTCTCGGAATGGATGAGATAATACTGAGGGAGGCAGAGGATAAGCAGATTCTGGAATATGCCCATAATATAAAAATGGCAGGCAATACTCTTTTAAGTCTTGTAAATGATATACTGGATTTTTCAAAGATAGAAGCAGGTAAGATGGATATAATAC
>JAILBX010000072.1 GCA_024680675.1 Lachnospiraceae bacterium
ATGAATAAAGGTAATCCTAAGCTGGCATCGAGATATGCTCGAAGGATTATTGAGGAGCGTAAAAATCTTTCGCCAGCAGATATTGCACCAGGGACAAAGGTTTATGAGCTTGTGGAGGAACTGGCAAAGTATCTGCCTGAGGAAGTGCAGGCAAGGTTTATCAATCAGGGTTCATAAAGAAAGCAACGATGGTACCGGAATGTAACATCCTCTTTATATGTACCTTTGATCCCTTTGACAGAGGGATATCTAAGTATTCATTTAAAACTATATGCATGGAGGAAAATGATCTTATCCTTGAGGATGAAAGCAGCAGGATCTTTTTCAATTGCACATATAAGGGCAATGATATACCTCAAGATCTTAAAGATCTTTATAGTTATATAGATTCAGGAATCGTGAAGGGAGGGCTGACAGAAATGATAGATAATGAAGTTGTTAAGGGAAGAGAAAATGAACTTTGGAGCCTTGAATATATTAGAGAAGCCAATGTTTTAGCCGATGCCAGGGAAGAAGGCAGGGAAGAGGGCCTGAAAGCCGGTAGAGAAGAGGGCTTGAAAGCCGGTAGAGAAGATGTATGGAACTCTGGTAGAGAAAATGAACGTAAATTTGTGATCGAAAAAATGCTGTCTAAAGGAAATACCATAGAGGAAATTGCTGATTTTTATGATCTGCCTGAAGACTATATAAGAAAGGTTGAAAAAGAGATCTCTAAGAAGATCTGATTAAGTTAACTATATCCGGTGAAGACTGGGTAGTAAATAGTACGTGAACTATAACACATCAACAAGGTAAAACCCACCGATTGTGATTCCTGGTGGGTTCTTTTTTATCCCTCAGAGCGGGCTCCGTAAGTTGGGGCTTAGGCCCTCTTGTCTTTGGAATTTGCTCCGCTGATTACAGCATCCTTCGGCCATACGGGCACGCGCCCGCCTTCACAGTTAGTGTGCAGCTCCTGACGAAAGCCTCGCAATTGTCTTGCCATTCATACTTAATCTTACAGCTGCTGGGTATGATTATTGTTAATAAAAATAAAGTTAACTGTACGCGGTACAGCTTAGGTAGTAAATTGGACAGGAAGGATATCAAAATGCGGTAATGTGGGAGAATGTATTTATGATCACATCATGACAAAAAGTTCACAAAAAATTTACTGTACCCGGTACACTCTTATCATCCCCCATGACCGATTGTGTGGGCTTTTCTCCCCTATGGACAATTGAATTCATTGAAGGAATTATTTATAATCGAGGATAGCAAGGATGAAGATTATGATCAAAAAGATAATCAGGGTTTTTCTTACAATAATATGTGGGCTCGCAGGCTTGCTGTTGATCCTGGGGCTAATAATAAAATATGAAATGTCATGGAAGATCACGAATGTGGGGTTTGAAGAATCTTTGGATGGAAAATACAGGGTTCTTTTTCAGTCAGTGGGAGAGGCTGACTGGCCCTTTGGTTATTCTCACGCCAAGGTGACTGTCAAGGAGGGTGATCGGATCATAGCTTCCTTTCGAGAGGATATTGCTGATGATGGGGCACAGTTCAGACCTGAAAACTATTCTCTTGAGTGGATGAAGTATGGGCTTGTGATAACCTTTAAGGGCAGTGAACAGCCGGACAGAGAAGTTGAGATCTTTTATGACGGGCGAGATTCCTTTGCAGGCTATAGCGATGAAGAGATCGAGGATATCCTGAGGGATCGATACGGGATAGGTAAGGTGGAAAGCATCAGTAAAGATAAGGATGGTTACGCCATCAGGGCCGATGGCCTTGATTTTCGTGGAGATACTGATCTGGCCCTGCATGACAGCTACCCCCAGGAGCTTTTTAAAAAAGTGACGGAGGAACTCTTTCCGGAGCGTTTTGGACGAAGTCTGGAATGGGAACTAAAAGAGGGTGAGACAGTCTCAGATCTTGTTTACTGTCCCATCATATCCATGAACGGCCCCTGTGCTCAGGATCTTAATTCCTATTGTGAGGATATATGTGAGTGGCTTGACTGCTGCTTTGAAAAGCTTCCCTATGAAAAAGCGAAGTCAATGTATGATGCAACAGGACTTATAGTTTCAGCTCCCGGTTATGAGAGGGTGCGTTTAGACTTTAACAATATGCTAAGACCGGAGCATTTTTTTGAGGACAGAGTCGCTTTCTACAATGACCTTTACACCTATTTGGTGCGTTACTTAAATTATGAATATACTGCTTTCGGAGGACCTGTGTCAAGGGACTCTTTGGATGCCCGATCTGACGATGACTTAAAGTTTACGGATGAGATATCTGATGAGGTAATAAAACAGTGGGCCGGCTATGATCATGAAGTTTCATACGATTTTCCTGATGGCAGGGAGTATGCTCTCGTAGCTGTAGATCGTGCACTGGGAAGCAGCTTCTACGTCCTCTTGGCATATAAGGAGAAGGGAAATCCTGACAGTGCTGAGCTCATAAACCGGGATCCCTTCAACCAAAGCGGGGGAGAAGCAAGGTTTCTTTCATTTCTAAAGGATGAAAATACCGGTTTTGCTGCCCTGTCATATTCGGGAGGCAGTCAGGGCATGCTCTTTAAGACCTTTGACGGAGGAAAAAGCTTTGAGGAGATAATTCTCCCTTCCCCTAAAATACAGCTTCCGACCGGAGAGTATTATAATCCCTTTGTCATGCCAGAGGAGGTTTGGGAGGAATCGGATACTATTTACTTAAGGATCAGTCAGGGCCCTGATGGGGATCATCACAGTAAAGAAGCCGGGGGTGCACTTAGTGTGGGCATTTATGCTTCTAAAGATGGTGGACATTCTTTCGAATTTGTAAGAGAAGAGCCGGAGTGATCCCGGCTAAGTTTACTGTTTCCGCCACATTTATACAAAAAATATTATTAATATGAAAGGATATATAACTATGAACAAGGCAGATGTACCGGGAATCGTAAATTCACCGAAAAAACCAAATATTATGATCTTTCTCTTTACTTTGAGTGATGAGATCGACAGGGACATTATGGACAGGGCCATGCTAAGGACCATTAAACGCTATCCTTATTTTGCCTTTCGCATCATAAGGACGGAAAAAGGATATGATAAGGAGGAAAATGAGAGGCCGATAGTGGTAAAGGATTCCTTTTGTGAAGAAATCATTTTGGGCTCTGAAAGCGTCAATTACCATTTTATAGCAGCAGCCTGTGAGGGCAGGCAGTTAAAGCTTTATATCCATCACATAATCGCTGATGGCAGAAGTTCCATGCGCTTTTATAAAACCCTGTTTTATTGCTATATCAGTGAGAAATATAATCTTACCCTTGATCCAAAGGGGATAATCCTTCCTGAGTCTGAAATTTCACCTCTTGAGGATGTGAAGGTATCAGGATATGTGGAGGGGGGAGACGGGACAATGAGGAAAACCGCTACCGATCCCTTTATGATCCCCGAAGCCATAGAAGATGATATGAAGGGATATTTCTATAAGGTTACCTTCCCGGAGAAGGAATTTCTGGCTTCGTCCAAAAGCAGCGATAACAGTCCCCTGACCCTGATGACCGTTTTTATGGCAAAGACCTTCCAAAGTCTGTTTCCAAAAAATGATAAAAAGATCTGTGCAGGGATCGCGATAGATGCAAGAGAAGCCCTTAATTGTCCGGAAAGCAGGTTTACAAATTCTTATATCATTTTTATCGATCACGATCCGGATAAGCTTGATATGGATATTGAAAGACTTGGCACTATGACCAGAGGGCAGATAATCCTTCAAAGTGATGAGGAACTTTTACGTTTTGTGCACAATTCCCTTATGGATGTCAGGAAAGAGATAGCTGCTACACAGGATCAAGAAAAACGACAGCAGCTTATGAAAAAAATGTATGCTCTTGTAACAGGAAATCCAACCTACTGCATCAGTTATGTGGGAGCCCCCCAATGGGGAAGCCTTGAACCCTACATTGAGGAAGAATATTCCATTATTATGAACAAGGCTCTGTTTTTGGAGGTAAATGCTGCGGGAGGGAAATTCTGCCTTTCCTGGGTTCAGGGCTTTGAAAGTGATGCCTATGTTAAGAAGTTTCAAAGTATTTTAAAGGAAAACGGTATTGATTGTAAGGTAAGTGAGCCAAAGCTTCATAAGTGGCCAAAGATTGAGCTGCCTTAGAGGCCACTGCATGTCACGTCATGACAAAAAGTTCACAAAAAGTTTACTGTACCCGGTACACCATGGATATCACATCACCATGCAAAAACCCACCGGAGGATCATCCCCCGGTGGGTTCTTTTTGTTACGTCCATGCCCTCAGAGCCTGGTCTTTGGCATGACTAATCGCTTTTTGCAGAAACCTTTACAAGTCCCTATTTTGCTTCTTTTAATTCCTTAGCATTTACCTTCACGGTAAACTTTCCATAGCCGCTGACCTTTTCGCCTGTTCCGCGAACATATACAGTCATGTTGCCCTTATTGTTATTGTTCTTATAGCTCACTACTTCATAATTTTCGCCTGCTACAAGCTTTGCATCTGCCTTGTTGATCTTAACAGTTGCAGTTACATTCTCAAGATCTGAATCCTCAAGATATATAGGTGCTCCTTCGTAGGTCTTTGTAAGTGCTTTTGCGTTAAACTTAGCGCTTGAAAGCTTTGTTCCTATCTTCAGGTCTAAGGTTAATTCGGCAGCCTCAATGTTTACGCCGTCGCCCTTTACTGTTACCGAGATATCATCACCTATTGCAAGCTTTTCCTTTGAATTTGTGATATCCTCATCACCCTTTGTGATCTTAGTGATGGAGTAGCTCTTATTGTTTACTTCTTCACCTTCAAAGTCAAATACCTTAACCTTAAGTGACTTAGGTGCCAGCTTCTCGTAGGCATCCACGATAACGTTTTCATCTGAAAGCGAAAGCTTCTCGATATCAAAGCCGGCTATAGTTTTTGCTTTCTTTGTAAAGTTATTCTTACCTGTTATGGTAACAGTTCCTGCCTTCTCGCCTGCATTCTTCTTATTGGTGTAGCCATATTTTACTGTGTAGTCGCGTCCCTCTAATAGTTCAACTGTATCACCATCACCGTTTACAAAGTTCACGACCACTGCTGCCTTTGCACCCTTCTTTGAATAAGAAACTGCTCCTGCTTCCACTGTGATCCTGTCATCGAGTGCGTTCATATCAGCTGCCTTAATAGAGAAGTTCTTCTTTACAGGCTTGTCTTTCTTAGAACCATAAACTGCGATAGTTCCTGAACCCTTGTTTATGTTGTTCTCTACTACGATCTTTACAGTCTTACCACCATCAAGTTCTTCTATATCGTAGTCACTGCCATCCCAGTTTGCTGTTAAGGTTGCGCCCTCTTTTGTGGCGATGGTAAGCTTTGAAGGAGCCTTTGCAGTTCCGTCATATGTGATGGGATTGGCTTCCTTCTCAATCTTAACACTCTTTACCTCATAGTAGTTTGACAGGTCTTCGCCTTCCATAGGGTTTATGATATTAAAGTTCTTTGTTACTGTCTGCCTATCGTAGTTGCCCTTACCGGTTATGATAAGCGATGCTGTACCAGCCTTTGTGTTGTTCTGATACTTAACTGTATAGTCTTTTCCGGGAACAAGCACCTCATCTGATGAGATATCGGTTACTGTAACAAGAGGCTTGATGGCTGTTCCGGTATAAAAATATTCCTCTCCAAGATCTTCTATTATTATACCCTCGCTTAAGCCCTCACCACCTCCGGATACAGCATAGATATTCTCACCTGTAACCTTTGTCCAGTCATATGCTGTACCGTCGGCTTTGTAGTAGCCTGTGGGGTTTACTGTTGCCTTATAGATCTTCTTTGTATCAGTACTTAAAGGATCATAAACTACTTTTGCCTGAATAGTGTCGCTGCCACTTGTTCCAGCCTTTTCAAGCCTGTAGCTCACTGTTATGCTTGCACTTACCACGCTGTCCTTATTGTACTCTTTATTACTTGCGGGAGTCCAGTTAAAGGCGCTTACCTTTGTTACCAGCTTTTTGTCAGCTCTTGTAGCCAAACCATCCTTAACAATGTATGTCTCTGAGCTTGTCTCGTTTTTAGCCTTATCAGTATAGGTAGCATCCTTATAGTACTTAGAAAGGTCTGCCGTTGCTGTGTAGATCACGTGGTTTTCCCCGCGTCCTGTTGAGTTGGAGCTTAAGGATACCACTGCATCCTGACCTGTCATTGTACCCTTCTTATCGGAAACTATAGTTACGGTGGCGCTTATCTTAGGATCTCCATCAGCTGTCTTAAAGCTTTCAGGCCAAGCACTCCACTTAATGCTTCCGGCCAGATAGTAACGCTTATCGGCTAGTACTGCTGTCTTTCCGTCTTCGCTTATTACATACTCCTCGCTTGCTTCAATTATAGGGCTTGTCCTAAGGGTCTTGTAATCGCTCTCATAATATCCATTTCCGTCAACAGTAGCCGTTACCTTTACTGTTGATCCGGCTGTCCACTTTAAAGTATCATAAGGATTAAATGTTATATCAGGAGTTACGTCTTTTACCTCAATTGACTCACCTGTTTTCTGAGAAACCTTTACAAAGCTTGCCTTTGTATTAGCTAACTCCTCAGAAGCTTTGTTTACTGTGAAGCTGTCCGGGAAGCTATAGCTTGAGCTCTTTACATAGAACCTGTCGATTTCCTTAGCTGTGTCGTCCTCTGCGATCTCATATTCTATATTATTAACAGTAAACTTCCCTTCAGTACCTGCTGCCTTTGTCATAGCGTAGGTAACCTTAACTCCTTCTTCATTAGCAAGATACTGCTTTCCATCTACTGTGAAGAGTTCCTTAATGGCCACCTTACCTGCAGCATTCACATAATACTTCTTATCCACTGAATCAAGCTCATAGGCATTTGCTGTTGAAGAAGCAACTGCCATTTCACACTTGCTGTTGAAGTAGTATGTTACTCCCTCGATCTCTCTGAGCTCGCCGACCTCAAGTGTTCCATCACCGTATGCGAAGTATTTCTTACCTGTATCAGCTGATCCTTCGCCTGAGAAGAGACCGTCATACTTAACATATCCGTCCTTGCCTATATAGTAATTGTCCCCATCATAGGCACTTACACCAACTGTTGTAAGCTGCTTATCATTAACAATAAACACAAGCTTTTCTTTTTCGTCAACTGTTATGAAAACAACTCCATTCTTCACAAGGGCATAGTCCTTATAAAATCTTTTTTCTCCCTTGACGATCTTAACACCTTCTTCAAGGTTCTTACCATCTACCATATAACGCTCAACGCTTGGGCTTACATTGCTATCGTTATATGCACCGTTTACATATACCGGAATAGCATAATCAAGGTCACCACTTATAATATGGATTTCAGATACACCGACCTTGCCCTCAACCTTAGCCAGGGTAAAGGCTCCGCTTCTAAGAGTCTTTCCGCTGTCACCTGTCATAGTGAGCTTTACAGCTCCCTTTTTGTTTAAGCCGCTGATACTGATACTTGAACTGTTCCAATAATTTTCATTATTTTCATCATCTCTACGATCGGGAGTACTTGCGTCTACTATAGTAAACATTCCCGCATCATACGCGCTTACTGTTACATCGCTTCCTGAATTACCGGGCTTTGCAGTGATATTTTCAACTACATAGTCTGTAAGAGCCTTTGCAGATGTACTCTTTTCTCCATAGCTGGCGCCAACTGCCTCATCAGTAATACGTATTTCTTTATCATATCCTGTAATGGATTCTACAGGTATAGGACCAAACTGAGGATTTAGAGTTACAGAATCAAGCTCATTAAAGGGCCAGTCTGTGGATTCCTCGTTGAAGGTTATTGCCTTGCCTGCAGGATAAGAAGCTGACTGGGCTGTTGATATTGCCTCACCCGCTGACCATCCAAGGAAGACAAGGGAATCATCTGCTGTATTCAAGGAAGCTGTGTACTTGGCTGCATCTTCAATAGTATGTGATGTCTTGCCGTCATATATAAGCTTTTCAGTACTGTTAGCGGATAATATCTTAGTATCCTTCTTTACTGTATAGGCTTTATTATCACCTGAAGTAGTGCCTGATCCCCCAAATACTACAGGGTAGTAGGTCTTAACATCAAATAACTTAGTAAAGACTTCACCGTTATCCAGGGTATAGCTTACCTTTACATGACCGATTCCAAAGAGATCAGCCTTCTCTGTTAAAACAGCTGTGCTTGTTGAAGCTTTTTTTGTAAAGCTCTTTACCACATCTATCATTTGTTCATTGGGATCTGTGGGAGTGATCTTATCAAAGGCCCACCTTTCAGCATCCTCTGAGGAAGCTTCATTTCCCTTATAAGCAAATACTATATCTAAAGCAGTCTCCTTAGAGACAACAGGTATAAGTATTATGTTATTTTCCTCATCACTGACATTAACAGCGCCTATGCTCTTAATATACAGACCTCTCTTTGCAGCTGTTACAGTGATGGCTGCCTCTATATTGTAGGTTGTGTTCTGATCGGTAACTACAGTTAATTGAAGAGTAGCACTCTTACCACCCTTTAAGCCGCTGATAGCAAGCTTATGATGGGCAGCAGTCGGATCATAGGCAAATACGTCTGCATATTCCTCTCCACCTGTCTTTATGGAGCTGATTATATTTTTTATGGAAGCATTATTGAAATCAAGGGCATCTTCTCTGGTATAAGCTGTTTCATCTGCTTTTTTACCATCCTTATAGAAGCAGAGGTCATAGAAAGATGTCATGCCCTCCTCTACAGTAACAGGATCCATTTCAAGCTTCCATTTTTCTTCTTCCTCTACCAAAAAGTTTGTTGTCTCCAGAGTAAGATCACCGCCGTCAGCTCTGTCCTTGTAGCTGTATGAACCTTCTGTATAGGTATAGGAGAGGGCTGATCCGCTGCTTTTATCAGCTCCTGTTATCTTTGATCCTGATACAGTTAATGACTTGTCATCCTTATCCTCAAGAACAGCACTTGTCGCTCCTGAAAGTGTCTTTAACTCTTCAGAATATGTAAGCTTGAGCCCGCTTTCATTAATGGGAGCTTCATTTAAATCTATAACATAGGCACATGTTGAAAGATTAATGCTCTTTCCCTTTGCTATTGTTTCGGTAGCCTCTGCGGGAGCATTTGCTTCATCAATATAAACAGTAACTTTACCGTTACCATCTGCCTGTTTTCCGGCTACACTCGAGTATTTATAAGCCCATACGGGTGTAACTTCCGTATCTTTTGTTATGATGATCTCTGAGTTTACTTTATAATAAGAAGAATTATTTACCTTCCATCCGGCAAGTGTTCTCTTAGGATTAATGCTTGCCTCATCAAAGGCTGTAATATCGGGAAGCTTAAATATCTGCCCCTTTTTAACATTATCAAATACATAACCCTTGGTCTTCTTTGTTCCGACTCCTGATTCTATATCACTGTGAGCCAGGGCAAGAAGCTCTTTTCCTGCTGTTTGGCTGCTGCTTACCTGAGGGAACTGATATTTTGCGTCTGTGGCATCGGGAAGATTCTTTCCTGCCTCATCCGTAAGATCCATGATCACTTTGAAGCTTGTAATATTTTCTTCAACAGTAACTGCCAAAGGGTCTGCCTTAACAGGTGCAGTGTCCACACTTCCTACTGCTGTGAAGTTTTTAGCTTCCCCGTTTATGATCTTTTTAGCTGTTAAGGTGTAAAGGTTTCCGCTTACCGCTGAAGTGATATATCCACCATTTACTGCATCACCTGAGCTTGAATTTGAGCTGTTTACTTCTACAAAAACAGCCTTATCCGTCACCTCTTTGATATCACCTACATTAACCGCTTCTTCGATCGCTTCTTCAGAAATCAATCCGCTATGGTCATATCCGTCCTTTAAGGCCTCAAATACACGATACTCAACAGCAGCAGACTTATATGCGCTGTCAGCAAGGCCAAGAGCTATTGATGAAGCCTGTGAGCCATAAACAGTTGAATTATCAGTCTTGATCCCGGGGATTGCAAAATATCCGTAGGTCTGGGGAATAGCAAGGATCTCACTTGTAAGCGCCAGAGTTGAACCATCGGCAAATTTAAGATCTGAAGCTATGTTTATTGTTCCCGCATTTACAACCTCAGAAATTACACGCTTGGTAGCATCCTCGCTTGCTTCTCCTTCATTAAGCTTTTTCATCTTAAGCTCGGGGGTCAGCTCTGATTCTGAATATGAGGGATTGCTTTCGTATCCAATGGCACTTAAAAGCTTTTTATCACCCAGAGAGGCCTTGGTGATCTCAATTCCTTCTTCATCTGACTTGTCACTTTTATAGCAGTTTATTTTAACAGTAACATTATCATTAAAGATTTTACTATTGGAAGCCTTGTAGCTACGAATTGCATTGTCAACCAGGGCTGCGCTGCCGCTGTTTGCAAAGCTATAAACAAAAGCATAGTGATCATAGAAGCTGTTTAAAGGCTTTACCGTAAGATCTGCAATGCTTGTATAATTAAGCATATCCAGCCAGCTTGAGTCCGCAACGCTTTCGTTTACTGTTATCGTATCAAGTCCATCTACCTTATTTGCAACACTGTTTGTTGTGAGCTTGTTATAGTTATCCTCTTTTCCAAAGGAAGCGGCGGCTTTAGCACCTGTACTTGTAAGAGCATAGATTGTATTGCTCTTACCGGATGTTTCTACCGGCATGCCATCTTTACGGGAAAAGCTTGTTTCTAAGGTTACCTCTCCATCATAGGCTGCAGGGTTTTCCAGCTTATCACCCCCTGCATAGAGTGTAAGACCATTCTTTGTTACATTTACGCTGCCTGCTTTTGCAGTGACAGCTGTGATCTTTCCGCTGTAAGCGTCAGGATCCTCTTCACGATCTGTCCTTACATAAATAACATATTCATTTGCAGCCTGAGCGGTAATCTTTTCTAAATCCGACTTGCTTAGCTCAATGCTCTTGCCGCTTGCTTTTGAAGCTTTTCCGGCAGCCAGGGCTGAATCCATATCGTCCTTAGATGATATCTTTGCGTCAGTACGTGGATTAAAGGTATAATAGATGTCACTTATTTCAGCATTTTTTCCGCTTATTTCTACCTTGATCCCCTCACCCACGGGAACGCCGGTAAGGGCTTTATCATCCTCAATTTCAATTCCATTAACCTTAACGCTTGCATAGGGATTTTTAAATTTGCAAAAGGTAAAACCTTTTTCAGCCTCTACCTTTATGGCAA
>JAILBX010000086.1 GCA_024680675.1 Lachnospiraceae bacterium
GGAAGCAGATATGCCTGCCGCCATGACAGGATGGTGAAGTTTCTGGATGAAAATGATCTGACAGTGGGATATTCAAATCTTTACAACTCGGCAAATGCAGTGACCATATTAAGCGATTCACGCATTATGGTAAGTCCCATAGAGCTGAACCGTGACGGAAGCTATAATGTATATAAATATCAAAGCATGGCTGACTGGTACAAAAAGGAAGCGGAAAGATATTTTGTGGTAGTCAGCAATGAGGAGAAGGAATGGACAAAGGAAGCCCTCCTTGATAACTGTATTGAGGAACTGGAATTTGATGAGGATACCAGTGTGCTGGTCTTTGATAAGAATATATTTGATGAGAACCTTGGAGCAAGCTTTAAAAGCGGGGGAAAATAAGGGTAAGATAACATAAATAAAAAAAGGAATAATAAATAACGAAGTAAAAAAACAGTAAATGATTTTAAAGATATCGCAAAATAACAATAAATTTCCTTGAAAAACCCGCAAAATAAAGGGAAATTGACAATGCAGGAATTCGAAAGAAAAAGCCTTGATAGTAAAAAATAGCAGTAAACAACTTAATCGACAAGCTAAAAATATTAAAATAACATAAGAAATTAAAGAATCAAGAGCAAAGATAACGGAAAAATCAAAAAATAGAATCCCATACGTTATAAAAGCTTAATTAAAAAGGCTGTGTTATGTAATTTTTTCAAAAATCATTGACTCATAAGATAAGATAGACCGAAATAGTCTAAAAATTTTTACTGTTAAAACCATATTAGTCAAAATATTGGGATTTTCAGAATTTTCATATAAGTAAAGAAGGGAAGGAAAGTAAGGATGAGTAAAAAAACAGTCAGATATGGCTCATACGTCATATTGGCAGCAGGATTTATAACTGTTCTCTATTATATTCTCTTTAAGATGCAGTTTGAATACAGTATTTTATCTGCAGATAATATGATAGATGCCATAGCGGCAGCGGAAACCGGGACTATAGTAAACAGAGGCTTCTGGTATGAGTATAATATGCCCTTTAGTGCCTCTCTTATTATGACTCTTTTGGTAAAAGTCCTTGGTCCCTGCTTTACTGTTGTAAAGGCAGGGATGGCCATAAGCTTTTTGATACTCTCCTTTGCAGTCTTTATACTTTTAAAATCCCTGGGATTAAGTATAGAAGAAAACTTTTTATGCCTGGGAGGAATACAATTGATCCTTCTTGGATCAGAAAGCTTGAGAGTTGCGGTTTTTTCTCACACAAGCTACTACACTATCTCAGTTATTCTTACTCTTATCATACATTTCTTTTATATAAGGAAGGAAAGCCGGATCTTTAAGATATTGATGTTCTTTACAATAATGATCGCATCGGTCAATGGATACCATGTTGTGACCATGTCGGTCCTTGCCTTTATGATCTCCATATTTGTTAAATGGATATGCGACAGAAAAGGCTTTAAAGAATTAAAAGAAGAGGGAAGCATCCTTCTTATTTCAGGACTTGCTGCCTCACTTGGTTTAATAATAAGAAGGAAGGCCTTTGGTGACATATCCTATGAGGGGATGATAGGACATTTTGAAGCTTTTGAAAACTGGTTTTTTAAGGAAAAAAGCTTTTTAACCCAGTGGATAACACTTTTCACAGGAAATATCCCGGAAGAAACCAACATGATGACGCCTGAAGGACTCTTTGTAATGATCCATTACTTGACCGGATTAGTCATATTAATCCTTCCGGTCATCGCATTAATAAGCTATAAAAACCATAAGGATGAAAGAGTGAAATTATTCATAATTAATTATTGGGTTTTGTTTTTTGTAACAATTTTTACCTTTTCAATAGGCTTTGAGCAGAAGGAGAATTGGAGATTATCAGGCCTTGCTGTAATGGCCTCTATCGTATCAGCCCTTGAATTGATTTACATAATTAAAGGAAAGATAACACAGGCAGAAATAGGAGTTTTGCTTGTATCGGCTATTTTTATTGTGTGTCTCATCAATATTTTGATAACTGTGAAATTCATAAAAACAGATAATGACAAAAATACCATAACAAGTGTACTGAAAGAAGAGGGCCTTTATTACGGCTATGCTTCCTACCATGAATATGCCAATGCTCTAACGGTTTTGACCGATTCGGAAATAAAAGTAAGGCCGATTGAACTTGGAGAAGACGGTTCTTACCGCATTGAAAGACGGGAAAATCAATACAGCTGGTATGAAGGTGAGCCGGGCATGGATGAATATTTTGTTATATTGGACAAAAAAGAAGCAAGGGATCAGAAAAATAACCTTGTGGCTAATGCAAAAAGGGCAATAGAAAGTGAAGATAAAAATGTTTTAATTCTTGTCTTTGAAGGGAATATATTTGCCGAAGGACAAGCCTTGTATTATAATATTGTAGAATGAGCGTCTAGGGAGAATAAAGGGATGGATATTAATAATTACAAACTCTCGATCGTAATTCCCTGTTATAATGAAAGGGAAGGAATAAAGAAGATAGTAGATAAGGTTAAGGCATCTCCGGTAAAAAATAAACAGATCATAATCGTGGATGATAAAAGTACCGACGGTACC
>JAILBX010000106.1 GCA_024680675.1 Lachnospiraceae bacterium
TAGCATAATTTTTTGTAGTGTCACCTGCGTTAATACTTATTGTTTGAGTTTCTTTATCTGATGAAGTTCCTGCTATTGACCAGCCTGTGAAATTATTTCCGCTGTTTGGCACCGCGTCAAGATTTATTGTATCAGAAGACATACCTAAAATGATATAGCTGCTTCCTTCACTTACTGTTGTATTTTCAGCTCCACTGATCTTTACACTTCCACCGGATCCGGCAGTTACTGTATATTTATATAGGCCTGTTGTTGTCACAGGATATTTGTAGGTTGTGGATCCACTACCGGCATAGCCCTCAATAGAAGCCTGAAGAGCCAGATTATCATTCTTGTCAATTAAAAAGCTTCTTATTTCGCTCTTATATTTTGAAAGAGAGAATGTGCCATTGTACTTCGCACTTATGGATCCAAGTTCATTTTCGTTAGTATCCTTAACCCTGACGGTACAGCTTTTTCCTTCTTCCATCCCCTCAACTGTAACACTAACTCCGTTATCAGTGTAACTAAAGTTAATTCTAGCACTGACCTCCTCAGCCATAACCTCTCTGCCAAAAAGGCCGAGAAGCCCCAGAGTTATCACCGCTACTGATAAAAGAACCTTCCTAAACACTTTCATACTCTCACCCTTTTATAATTATATACCCTTCATTATAATTCTCTACGCATCAAATCCGGTTTTTTAGTTAATACTCACTCCCATAAAACTTTGCAGGCAAAAAACACTCCCACATAGTTTCAATCTAATTATAGGATAAAAGATATGTTATGACAACTACATCATCTAGTAGATTTATCCCTTTTTTTCCACAAATTTCCTTACTTAAAGGCATTTTTTCCCTTTCTCTTTTTTCTCTGTATAGGATATCCGGTTTCCATAATCTTATACACTCTGACTGAAATTGAACTGCCGCCCCCGGCTGCAAATCACCCTGAAGCTCTTTTGAAAGAGTAAAAAAGCCCCCGACAGAATAAATCTCTGTCAGGGACTGTAATATTAATACTTTCTATCTAAAGTATCTTAGCTAAAAGATACTAATAATGATAAGATCCTTCTTCCTACCTATTACTTCTTAAGCTTTAAGCTTACTACGCTGCATTTTGGAAGGGTAACCTTAATGCTGTCAGCTCCCTTATTATAAGCAGTGAATTTCTCTTCCTTAACCTTATCAGCTGCCTCGAAGGTATTATGATCATCCATGGCTCCGCTGACCACTGATGCCTCACAAACGTTATAGGAAGCTCCGTCCTTTACAAGAAGGATCTCAAGCTCCTCAGCTGACTCAAGAGAATTGTTGGTAAGGGTGATATTTATGCTTCCGTCTTCACTTTCGGATACTGACTCAAATACCTTGGGAAGCTCGTTCTTACCTGAGCCTACTGTTGAATTATTTAAAAGTGAGCTGTCAAGAAGGGTTGCCTCCTGATGGCCGGCAAACATCTTAAATACATAGTAGGTGGGAGTCTTTATCATCTTGCTTCCGTCTGTAAGCATTACTGATTGAAGAACGTTTATAAGCTGGGCGATATTAGCCATCTTTACACGATCCGAATGCTTATTAAATATGTTAAGGGTCATACCTGCTACCAAAGCATCCCTCATGGTGTTCTGCTGATAAAGGAATCCGGGATTAGTTCCTGGCTCCACATCTGCCCAGATACCCCACTCATCCACCATAAGACCTATCTTCTTCTCAGGATCAAACTCGTCCATGATATTTCCATGCTTTGTAACCAGTTCCTCCATAAAGTAGCCTCTCTTAAGGGTCTGGTAGAAGATCTCCTCAGTAAATTTAGTGGCTGAGCCCTTGATCATCCAATCGTCTTCTGTTTCCGGAAGTGTATAATAATGAAGTGAAAGTCCATCCATCAAACCATGGAACTTCTTCTCCGTATGATCAAAGCATGTCTCAAGAACTCCTCTTGTCCATGCATAGTCATCCACATTAGGTCCGCAGCAGATCTTTTGAATAGGCTTATTACCATCATAGTTACGAACATATGTCTGATATCTGCGATATTCATCTGCATAGTGGCTGGGACGCATATTACCGCCACATCCCCAGTTTTCA
>JAILBX010000125.1 GCA_024680675.1 Lachnospiraceae bacterium
AGCTCATTTATACCAACTTTTATGTATATCTTTGTATAAGCATCAAAGGTAAGAGCGTCAAAGATGGGCACCTTGCCTTCCGGTGTCTGTACCACCTTAGTAGTCTCATATTTATACAGCTGAAATCCGGTGGCACAATAATAAGTTGACTGCAAGCCTGAATACATTCCAAATCCCTGAAGTCTGGAGTCTCCGATAAACAGTGCATCAGCAAAATATGAATCATCCACCTGACTAAAGGGCAGCGGATAACCGGCATTTGGATCCACGTAATCCGAGTTTAATGTCTGGGGAAGCTGACCCCACTCCATTGATTCCCCCTCTCCCAGGGCATTGGCGCTTACCGAAGGAGAAGCCTCCTCTATATCCGCAAAGTTCTCTACATCACTGTCAAGAGCCCCCACGATATTTTCCACAGCTCCGATCTCCATGCCTGCAGGACTTTTCTCTTCCTCCCTGCTCTCTTCTTCACCCTCTGCAATTTCATTATCTGACACGCTATCAGGCAGATCCTCAAGCTTTTTGACACTTCCGGCATCGTTTATCAAAATTACCTTTGTTGAATCTCCTCCTGACCTGAGCTTTTTTAGGGCCAGAGTCTTATACTCCTCTTCATAGCTGCCCTTTGAAAGCTTGATAAGATCCGATACTGATCTGTCCATATCCCATAAAGCCATAGCAATGCCCGCCACAAGGGCAAGAAAAGCAGCAAGCACAAATCCGGCAAATACCAGAGGAGTTCTTTTCATAACCACCACATCTTTATCTCCATGAAAGGCTCCTGTTGCCTCAAGCCTGCTTTTCTCTAAAGCCTCCTTATTATCCTCAGAGACCTCATTATTATCATCCAGGTTAAAATCGAAGTCAAAGTCATCTTCCAGATCATTAAGGGAAGTGTCTGCTCTTTGACCCTCTGACCCGGTCTCTATAGCTGCAGCATTTAAATCCGACTCATTTACCTCCTCTGTAAGAGAATAATCTTCAAAGCTTTCCTCCTTATATCCGTAGTCCTTTATCTGATCATTCTTTTCAAAAGAAATGTCCGGGTTTTTTTCTTCTTTTCTCTCTTCCTTAAAAGCCCCAGTATCTGACTGTTTCTGGGATGGCCTTCCAGTTATATCCCGGACTCTTTCGGAATTCTCCGGCTTTTTTGGAAGCTCAAAGTAGTCATCCTCTTCATCAAAAAATTCCTCTTCCTCCTTTGCTTCCTCCTTGATGCTTTCTCCTATATCCTCCGTTTTTTTGGAATTGTCTGTGGAAGGCTTGATATTTTCACCTTTTTCTCTATCCTTTTCCTCTCCCAAAGAATCCTTCAGATAGCCGCCGGCTTCCTTATCTTCCTTCCCTGAAAAGGCCTGTGACTTCTTTTCCTTATCCTCATAGGAGTCCTGTATCACCTTTCCATCAGCATCTCTCCTTACCTTATGAACAACTATAAGCTCTTCATTAGCCTTTTTCTGTTCAAAAGAGTTAATTCCCACAGAGGCATATTTCTTTTTTATACTCCTCTTGATCTTTTTCCCCATTTATTTCTCCTGTTATATATGCTTTCTATCTTTATAGCACTATTTTATCAGCTTGTAAAAATTATTATCCTCATTAAGATGAGCGAAATTATAAAGCAGAAGAATATCCTGATCTTTTTTCTCATCCAAAAGCTTTTTTACAGATCCCCCGTAATACCTGAGATCCAGCACAGTAATACTGTCATAATCCATAGTAAGAAAGGGGATAAGACAATTCCCGTAGGAATCCTTTATTACGATAAGATCCCTGCCCCTTTTTTGCCCCTTTCCTTTTATAACCGCCAATCCGTAATTTCCCCTTAGAAAAAATGCATATTTATCATATATCTTTGCCTTGTCTTCATCGTAAAGGCTGTCAAAGCTGTCCTTTTCATTTATAAGATAGCTGTCTACAGGTATATCATAATATTCTATGGTATCGGCTTTTATAAAAATACCCTTGTATTTTGCATAATATGTCCCGTAAAAGTCCCGTATACTTCCTTTTTTTACTGTTTCAAAAGAAGAAGGAGCTATGCCCATTTCTCTGCATATAACCTTGTAGCCCTCATAAGCAGCCGCTGTGGTCCAGTGATGATCGGTTCTGTAATATACCTGCTTTCCCTCCCCGGATGTCTCAAGAAGCTTAGGATAAAGATCAACTGTCTTAACATTTTCAAAGGCTTCAAGATCCTTGTAAAACTTATCTATCTCTTTTTTTTCATCCACCAGAGGAAGTCCCCTTGGCACTTTTTCCTTTAATATTTCAAAGGAATTTGGAACAATTGCAACATTTATCCTTCTGTCATTTTCCTTTGCAAAGGAC
>JAILBX010000135.1 GCA_024680675.1 Lachnospiraceae bacterium
GCCATTGTAGGCACAGCCATAGCGGGGAGCTCTAAGACGATCATAGCTACTGATAACAGTGTGGCCATAAAGCGTTTAAATTTTCTTCCATTACCGGAAGTCTTACTTAAATCTCTGTCCATTTTTTTCTCCTTTTCCTAAAAATTTTGTTACTTAGTATAAATGTTGTAGAACTATAAAGCTTCTGCCTGGGGGATCAGGTTTGAAAAAGGTCTTTTATCCTACAGATTATTAAAACCTCAGATTTCAAATTTTCCTCCAAACGATCCGGATGTTTCCCCTCCGGTTAGAACCAAGATCAGGCTCTGTTTTTCGAAAAAATTTTCGTCCATAACCCTTTCAAAAAGCCCGCAAACCCGCATAAAATGAGGGTTTTTGTATTATCGGTATACTCGTTATATCAGGATGCTCCCATAACAAGTGTATTAAAGGAAAATTTCGAAAAGAATGTAGAATATTGTCGTATATTGTGATACTTAAGCTTTTTTAGAAAAAATATGAGATGATTATGGGACACTAAATAGAGCCCAGGCCCCGGCAGAATTCGAAGCCCCGGGAAAACGCCGAAGCTCCGGAATAACCAAAGCCCCGGCCCTTGTCTTTTCGCCCAAAGTCAAATGACTGTTTGAACAGTTTCAATCGTCATTTGTACTTTGGGCTTTGTTTCATTATACCCCTTTAGGGAAGCTTTCAATAGTCTATTGTGTTTATTGCTTCCCTTAATTCATCCATGGTCAGGTGGGTATAAACCTGGAAGGTAATTGTGTCCGGTTTATGGCCCACAAGCCTTTGGATCTTTAAAAGATCCACATTACACTGGTAGGCTCTTGTTATAAAGCTGTGTCTGCATTCGTGAAGGGTATGCTTTGCTCCCATATATTCCACAAGACGAGGCAGCTCACGGTTTATCATATTCTTATAGTAGACCGGATTGCCGTTTGGCTTTATTATAGCCTGCTTTCCCGGAGCGGATCTTAAAAGGAATTCCTTAAAGAGCGGGAGAGTCCTTTTGTGTATGGGAATATATCTTATAGAGGATTGGTTTTTTGCTTCTTCTATGTTTATTGTTCCCTTATCAAGATCAACTTCCTCATATCGAAGATCGATAAGCTCTTTGGAACGCATGCCGCTGTATAAAAGCAAGAGCATGAAGGCAGCTGCCCAGTCATCCTCTGCATGCTCCCATAGCCTTGCAACCTCTTCACCGGTAAAAACTGTTTTTACTCGCTTTGTCCGGATCTTGTCAAGCTTTATGAACTGAGTGTAGTTTTTTGTAACAAGATCATTCTGAAGGGCGTAATTAAAAACCTTATTGCAGATGATCTTCATATCGGATTTTGCGTAGGGAGAGATGTTAGGATCTGAGAAAAGATTTTTTAAATGAAGAGTTTTAATTTCTCTTATTTTCTTGTCTTTTATGGCTCCCAAATGCTTGTAGCTGCTGTTATAAGAGCTCGTTCTGCTTTTTGAGACCTTTAATTCCCTCTTGACTCTTTGCCAGATGTTGTCAAAGGTCAGATTGCCAAGGTCAAGGTCATAATTGACCTCGTTATACCTGGCAAGGGCCAGCATAGCCTCTTCCTTTGTGGCGTAGTAGCCTAAGGCCACCTGCTTTTTGACATAGCACTTTTTTTGACTGTCGTAGAAATGGGTGTTCGTTTTTCTGATCTCCCAGGGTCTCCTCCTGTTTCCCGTGAGTTTTACAATCGTCCCGTACCCCTTTGGGTTTTTCATACCTATACTCCTTTCCTTGTCCTCGTGGACTTTTTAATTATTTATACTTATAATTATAACAAAGGTTTGGTTTCTTTTCTGTTTTGTGAATAGAAGAGTGCCTTGCACAGACAGTAAAGACAGAAGAGTGTTTACTGTTAAGAAAATATATATTCTTGGAGGAATCATGAAGGAAATTGTTAAGAAGTATAATGATATAAATCTTATGCTTAAGATTATTATGGGTATGGCCATTGGAATAATAGCAGGTATCTTTTTACCCGGTATTTCCGCCATATCCCTTTTAGGAAAGATCTTTGTCGGAGCCCTGAAGGCGCTGGCTCCGATCCTTGTATTTGTTATGGTGACCGCATCCTTGTCTACGGGAAACAATAAACTGGATTCAAGGTTTAGCTTTGTAATATTTTTGTATCTGGCATCTACCCTCTTAGCAGGACTTGTGGCAGTTTTTGTAAGCTTTCTTTTCCCGGTTTCCGTGACACTTTCGGCTTCTGCGGATATTTCATCCGCACCCGGAGAGGTTGGAGATATTTTCACCGATATAATACTTTCCATTGTATCAAATCCTGTAAAGGCTATTTCGGATGGAACCTATATGGGGATCCTTTTTTGGGCGGTGCTTATCGGACTTGCTATGAAAAAAGTGGCTTCTGACACCACCAAGCAGCTTGTAAAGGATGCTTCAAATACTATCTCAAGGCTGGTTGCCATTATCATTTCCATGGCTCCTTTTGGTATTTTGGGCCTTGTATATGGCACGGTTTCCGAAAGCGGTATGAAGGTTTTTGTTGAATACGGAAAGCTTCTGCTTGTTCTTGTGGTGACTATTTTGATAGTTGCTCTTGTGGTTAATCCTTTCATAGTTTTTCTTTCCTTAAGGACCAATCCTTATCCTTTGGTTTTCCGCTGCCTTAAGGGGAGTGCTGCCATGGCCTTTTTTATGCGTTCTTCTGCAGCAAATATCCCTGTTAATATGGAGCTTTGTGAGAAGCTTGGCATCAACAGGGATATTTATAACGTTTCCATTCCACTGGGGGCTACCATCAATATGGATGGGGCGGCGGTGGTCATTACCATCATGACCATGACGGCGGCCAATACCCTGGGAATGTCGGTTGATATTAAGTCGGCTATTGTTATGTCCATAACAGCTACCCTTGCTGCCTGTGGTGCTTCGGGAGTGGCGGGAGGATCCCTCCTTCTTATTCCCCTGGCCTGTTCTTTCTTTAACATACCAAATGATGTAACGGTTCAGATAGTCGGAGTTGGCTATATAATAAATGTGATACAGGATTCCTTCGAAACTGCCCTGAATTCATCAGGTGATGTTTTGTTTACTGCTACCGCGGAATATCGTCACTGGAAGAAGACGGGTAAGAGTCTGCCCACCTTCCTTGGAGGGAAGACCAGGGTAGAGGATATCTGAATATGCTTATTTGCCCCCGCCCCCAGCCCCAAACGCGGCGCCCCAAAAACCGTCCCAGGCAAAATTTGCCCCCAACCCCAATTTTATTTTTTCCAAAAAACCCCTTGCATTTATTTCAAAGTTAGTGTATGCTAACAAAGTGGTTAGCAGATGCTAACACAAAAAAGCTCAATTGACCGTGGAAGTAAAAGGACTCCTGTGTTATAATCATTTAGATGAGTCTCTTATAGACAGAACAGCTTCAAAAATGTTTACTGTTTTTGAAATACTGTAAATTTTAAAAAGAAAGGACGGGACTTTGAAAATGAATGAATATTTAGCAATTGAGAAAGTTATTGGCCGTGAGATCCTTGATTCAAGAGGAAATCCTACCGTTGAGGCTGAGGTTACTTTAGCAGACGGTACTGTTGGAAGAGGAACTGCTCCCAGCGGTGCATCCACAGG
>JAILBX010000151.1 GCA_024680675.1 Lachnospiraceae bacterium
AGTTATGGTCTTACGTGTAACATCAAATTTTTCGATCAGCTCCGTATCTTTCGTGCCGGGATTATCATAAAGATAGTCTCTTATTTCTTCAAAAACCGATTCTTCCCTTGATTTACAATTGCTGCACACCACGTCACCGTTGAAATATTTAAACATGTTACCGCAAATTCTACAAATTCTAACCTGCATTTTTTTCCCTCCACAATACTTCTTCTATTATAACCTAAAAGCTTAAAGAATGCGAGACTTCTTATCTTAAGGATCGATAAAATTTTGTTTATGGAATTAAGGGAGAGGGCTTAAACATTTTTGACATTGCTTAAGTACTGAGTTTTTGATATATTTTAATGTGTAGTGAGGTGTTCTTTAGGGAAAAGGCGAGGATCATATTAAGCTTTTTCTTTAGTTATCTTAAATACATTAATAATGGATACAGACATAAGAGAGGTATGAGTATGAATATTATTTTGCTTTCAGGAGGATCGGGAAAGAGACTTTGGCCATTATCAAACAACGTAAGAGCAAAGCAGTTCCTAAAGGTCTTAAGAGCACCGGACGGATCCCATGAATCAATGATCCAGCGAATGACAAGGATGATAGCTAATGTATACAAAGATGCAAATATAGTTATTGTAACTGCAGACTCTCAGGTAAATACACTTCAAAGGCAGGTGGGTTCTGATATAGAAATATGTGTGGAGCCTTCAAGGAAAAAGACTTTTCCTGCTACAGCCCTTGCCTGTGCCTACTTGAAGGATAAAAAGGGAATCGATGAAAAGGAAGCGGTAGTTGTATGTCCGGTGGATACCTTTACGGAGAATGAATATTTTACCATGTTTAAAACTTTGTCAGAAAGCCTTGAAGATGTGAATCTTGCTCTCATAGGTATTGAACCTACCTATCCCAGTGAAAAGTACGGTTATATCATACCAAAGGATAGAAATGATGTAAGCATAGTATCCTCCTTTAAGGAAAAACCTGACGAAGATACCGCCAGAAAATATATAGAACAGGGAGCTTTATGGAATGGAGGAGTATTTGCCTTTAAGCTTTCATATATGCTTGGTAAGGTGGAGAAATACCTTAGCTCAAGCTCCTATGATTATCTCTATGATAACTATGAGTCCCTTTCAAGGATGTCCTTTGATCATGAGGTGGTTGAAAGGGAAGACAGTATAAAGGTTTTCAGATACAGTGGGGCGTGGAAGGATCTTGGAACCTGGAATACCCTTACGGAGGCTATGGAGGATGAGGCTTCCGGAAATGCAAAGCTTATAAACTGCGAAAATACTCATGTGCTGAATGAGCTCCAGCTGCCACTGATAGCTATGGGTTTAAAGAATGTGGCTGTTGCAGCTACTCCTGACGGTATCCTTGTATCCGATAAGCATGAAAGCAGTTATTTAAAACCCTATGTTGATGACAAAAGACCTATGGTTGAGAAAAGGGCCTGGGGAGAATATGAGGTTTTGGATTATAGGGGAGTGGAAGGGAGAAATGCTCTTACCAAGCATTTACTGATATTCAGCGGTCATCATATTTCTTACCAGAAGCATTATCACAGATCAGAAACCTGGACCATCATTGAAGGAGAGGGTTATGTTATCCTTGACGGTAAAAAGAAAAGGGTTTCAAGGGATGATACAATAGTGATCCCTGTGGGAGTCAAGCATGGGATTATGGCAGTTAAAGATATCCATATAATAGAGGTTCAGGTGGGTGATGAGCTTACAGAGGAGGATATCGAAAGATTTGACTGGGACTGGACTATGGAGTAACAGTAAAGAGCCGTAAAAAAAGAAAAAAAGAAGAGGCAGGACATTAAAATGAGGATCATTAATCTAATGGAAAATACAGAGGGTGTGGAAGGATGTATTAACGCCCATGGACTTTCCTTTTATGTGGAGACTGAGAATCACAGGCTTTTGATGGATCTTGGACCCTCCGGGGATACTCTTGAAAATGCAAAAAAGCTGGGGATAGATCTTGGACTGGTGGATACAGTTATATTAAGTCATGGACACTATGATCACTCGGGAGGGATAATCCCTTTTACAAAGATAAATAAAAGGGCGACTATCTATATGCAGGAGAGTGCCCTGAATGATTACTATGGGGATGACGGAAGGAGTGCAGAGGAAAGGTACAGATATATAGGTGTAGACAAGGAGATTAAAGATCTCAGTCAGCTTAGGCTTATCCGGGGAGATTATAAGATCGATGATGAACTCGAATTGTTTACTGTAACAAAAAAAGATCACGAAATGCCCTTTACAAATAAAAGACTTCTGGTAAAAGAAGCCGGAGACTATAAAAGTGACGATTTCAGACATGAGCATTGTCTGCTGATCAATTACCGGGGGCAGAAGATACTTATGTCAGGCTGCGCTCATAATGGCATGCTCAATATACTTGATTCATATAAGGAAAGGTATAAGGATGCCCCTGATATGGTCATCAGTGGCTTCCATCTCATGAAGAAGAAGGATTATAAGGATGAAGAGATAGAAAGCATAAAGGATCTGGCAAGGGAACTTAAGAAATATCCAACCACCTTTGTTACCTGTCATTGTACCGGCTTAGAGGCCTATAGCATAATGAAAGGGATAATGGGAGAGAAGCTTAGCTATGTGCATACAGGGGAAGAGCTTGAATTAAATACACCAATATCCCTGTCAGAGAAAAAGGGAGGATTTACCGATGCTCCTTTGCCGGACAGGAAAAGAAGAGAAAGGAGGAAGACATTTATGAAGTGGCATAAATTTTTTGCCTGGGCAACTGTTATATGTTTTTTGTTAACAATGTGTACAGGTTATAAAAAGGTATAAATTGAGGATATGGTAAATGGATCTGGTAAGCGTCATTGTTCCTGTATACAACATTGAGTTATATGTAGGACAGTGTATTGAGAGCATAATAAAGCAAACATATAAGAATATTGAGATCATCCTGGTGGATGATGGTTCTCTTGATAAAAGCGGGTTTATCTGTGATCTTTACAGCAGGAAGGATGACAGGGTAAGGGTTATTCATAAAAAGAATGGCGGTCTTGTCTTGGCAAGAAAGTCCGGGCTAAAGGCATCAAAGGGGGATTATATAGCCAATATCGACGGTGATGACTGGATTGAAAAAGACTATATAGAGACCATGATGAAAAGAGCTGCTCTTACAGGAGCTGATGTGGTAATAGCAGGCTTTAGCCGTGATTTTATGGGTAGAGTCAAGAGGATAAAAAACAGCATTGCAGCGGGAAGCTATGAGGGGGAAAAGCTTCTCGAGCTAAAGAAAAACATGATGTCATATCGGGAGTTCTACCGACCGGGAATAACCACCTATCTATGGAATAAAGTTTTTAAAAGAGGCTTGATAGAAAGATATAAGATGGCTGTAGATGAAAATATTACCATCGGTGAGGACGCTGCAGTTACCTTTCCGGCTCTGGAGTCAGCTTCCTTTGTGGATATTATCGATAATTACTCCTACCATTACAGGCAGAGGGATGACTCTATGCTAAAAGGCTTTTGTGTAGGAAATTCAGAGCTGGAGAAGATCAAGCTTCTCGGAGCATATTTAAAAACGGCGCTGAAAGAAGATCAGATCAAAAAACAGGCAGAGGATTTTATACTTGCCAACAGTATAATGAGAACCGGAGGAGCCGAGTCAGAAGAATTTCTCCCTTTTGGTGTTAGCTTTAAGGGAAGAAAGGTGGTGATCGTTCTGGCCGGAACATTTGGTCAGATGATAAGGGAACAGGCCAGGTCAAGCGGTGAATATCAAATAACCGGATGGGTGGATGATGACTACTGGGAATACAGAAGGTTTGGCATGGATGTGGATTCCTTTGAAAATATATGTCAAATGGAATTCGATTATGCCATCATCGCGAAAATAGAGCCTGAAGAGATAAAAAAGATCAAAAAAAGACTTATGGATCTGGGAGTCAGTAGGGAGAAGATCCTGTCGGTTTTAGGAAGGCGTAAAGTGAATAAACAGTCCCCTAAAGCTTGTCAGATGTAGTTTCTGTCAGATCATTTAAGTGTTATTCTAACGGCCTCGCCTGCATAGGCGGGACCGGTAACGATCTGGCATATCTTATCATTTAACATGCATTTATGGTAGAGGTGGATATGACCGGCTAAAACCAGGATCACAGGGCTGTCCTCCCGGAAGATAAGGTTCAAAAATTCCTCAGTGCTATCAGAAGGGGGAACTGCTTTGCTTCCTATGATAAGTCGTGAGCTTTCGGTTATACCTTCACCATATATTTCCTCACATTTT
>JAILBX010000167.1 GCA_024680675.1 Lachnospiraceae bacterium
TAACCTTACAACAGGAGAAAGCTACCAGCTTAAATTAGCTGATGGAAGTACTACAGCTCTTACTGATCTTAATTTTAAGACATCTGAAGCTTCAGTTGCCACGGTTTCCTCAGATGGAAAGATAAGTGCAGTGGGAGCAGGCGAGGCTGATATTAAGATCAGCGATAAAAATGACGAAAATAAATATCAGTATGTAAAGGTTAATGTTCAAACTGATTTTTCCGATGCAAAGGTAAGCTTTAAGGATGGAGTATCAAGCTTTACCTATACGGGAAAAGCTATAGAGCCTGAAGTTGTGGTTACTGTAGGAGACAAGCAGCTTGTGGAGGATACTGACTACAAGGTAAGCTATGAAAACAATATAAATACAGGCTCATTCCCTGTTGCAATAGTAACGGGAATAGGCAGCTATAAGGACTCCGGTTCAAAGAGACTCTCCTTCACCATTGAAAAAAAGAGCTTTGACTCAAAGGACATTACCCTTGAGCTTGAATATACTAATATAAATTATTTAGGTAAGGAGAGAAAACCCTGGGCCTATTTAAAAGATGGAGATAGCTATTTAAAGGCAGGCAAAGATTATGATGTAGCCTACAGCAATAATATTGAAATATCCACAGACAGTGAAATAAAGCCTGAGGTAACCGTAAGCGGAAAGGGTAATTATTCAGGGACTCTCACGGCTGCCTTCGAAATTGAGAAAGCTCCCTTTGCTTTATGGGTAGACGGAGCTGAGAATTCCAAGTATTTTGCTGAAACCTTTACCTATACCGGCAGTAAGATAGAACCTTCAGATATCGATGTCTACTGGTATAATACAAAGCTTACCAAGGATACGGATTATACACTTAAGTATGCCAACAACCTGAATGTCTATGATATTGAAAAAAGCGATAAAAATGATAAGAAGGCGCCTGCCATTATAATAAGCGGTAAGGGTGATTACAGCGGGAACAGCGCAAGAATTTTATTTACAATAAAAGCCGCAACCCTGGAAAGCAGCTTTAGCTCACCTGTTTACCTCCAATATAAGGCCGGTAAAGTACAAAAAGGAAAGACCAAAGTAAGCTTTGTTTCCGATTATGAAGATCTTTATGTTCTTAAGGAAAATAAGGATTATAAGATAGACTATGATAATGCCTATGCTGTAGACGAAGACGGAAATAAGATAGAGGATTTCAAAGGAGTGCTCCTGCAAGACACAGGGATCTATTATGTACCTCTTAAGGGAATAGGCAATTTCGCAAATGATGAAGGAAACTCCTACTTCTTTGAATACATTCAGGAAAAAAAGGAGTCCCCTGCAAGCCTGAATATTTCCAAGGCAAAATTCACTCTTGGAGATGGCAGCGAGACTATAACCAAAAACTGGAACGGAAGCTGGGTTTATATTACCCTGAATGATGACAATTATAAGCTTACTTATGATAAAGATGGCAAAGAGGTAACCTTAAAGGAGTATAAGGATGGAGAAAAACTCAGTGAATGTGATTATATTGTAAGCTATAAGAACAATAGAAAGGCAGGTAAAGCTTCCATAATATTTACCGGTATAAACGATTATTCAGGAAAGCTTACAAAAACCTTTACTATTACCAAGGGAAAGCTGAATGAAAAAGACAGCTCAGGCGGAGTATACAAGATAGCCGGTGTCGATGCTTCCTATATCTATCTTAAGAACGGGGTATATCCGGAAGTTAAGGTTAACTATACTACTGAAGACGGAACCTACTATACTCTTAAGGAAGGCAGGGATTACACAGTAAAATACAAAAACAATAAAGAACTCTGTGATGAGAAAAAGCTTAAAGATGAATCTGCAATAGTTCCTACCATCATAGTTACAGGTAAGGGAAACTTTGAAGGAACTCTTGAAGAAATCTTTGCCATAACCGGTTCAGATCTGAGCAGGCTTTCAGGTTATGGCTATGCCACAGATATAAAGTACGCCAATAAGCCCTTTAGTAAGCTTCAAAAGCCCTCTGTCTTCATATACGATCTGGATGGAAAAGCCTTAAAGGCAGGAACGGATTACGAAAAGGAAATAGAATATTACTATGACGAAGACGTGGAGATTACTGTTTACGGCAGTGATGAAAAGGTAACAAGGACTGTTGATTCTAAGGTGCAGGATACAGATGTGATACCTGCGGGGACCAGGCTCTATGCTAATGTAAAGGGTAAGAATAACTATGCAGGAAGTGAGGAGGATTCTGTCTCCTCTATAAATCTTGATTTCTGCTGCTACGATCCAAAAGCTGATATTTCAAAGGCTGTTGTTACCTTAAATGACAAAGGTAAGGAAGCAATAAACAAGAGCATAGGAAAGGCTATCACCCTTGAGAATGATCAGATAGATGTAAAGCTTAACGGAAGCGCCCTTCAAAATGATAACAGTGATTATACGATAACCTGCGTGATCGATAACAGTAATAGCGGAAAAATGACATCAATAATAAAAGGCTGTGGTGATTACGCCGGAGTTAAAAAGTTTACTGTGGATTTAAGAGCCGGAAAACAAAAATAAAGCTATCAAAGAGAAAATATAAAGAAAGGAAAACAGAATGAAAAAGTATTTAAAAAGAAGTCTGGCCCTCTTACTGGCCTGTGGAATGATCTTTTCAGAGTCCTTACCCACTTACGGGGCAGTACTTGTTGATAAAGGATCAGCCCTTGCAGGGACTGAAGGCCGGGAGCTCTTAGCTGAGGAGCTTTTAAATGAAGAGCCTGCAGCTGAGGAGCTTACAGATGAAGAGACTATAGAAGAAAGCCCTGCAGCTGAGGACTCTGCAGTTTACGAAGCTTTAAGCGAAGAAGCTGCTGCTCCTTCTGAGGAAGAGGGAAAATTTTACGGACGTGTCGACGAAGGTCAGGAGGAAGCTCAGATATCAGAAAATGCTGAGGATGAAGAGAGCTTAAGCGAAGAGCTTCCCGCAAAATACGATCTTCGTGATTGGGGTTATTCCACCTCTGTAAAAGATCAGGATCCATGGGGAACCTGCTGGACCTTTGGAACCCTGGCTTCTGCGGAAAGTAATGCTATTAAGAATGGAATAGCAAAAAGTGATGTGGATTATGCGGAAAGGCATCTGGCATACTATGTTTATAATAATTACTATGAAGAAGATGGTAAAAGAAAGGGTATAAATGATCCCCTGGGAAATACCGAGGGTGATTATGCCGTATATGAGTATGAATCTAAAAATCCTTATAATGCCGGCGGAAGCGAGACCAAGGCTCTCTTCTACATTCTGGGATGGAGAGGTCCCGCAGATGAAAGTAAATTTCCCTATAGCGATAAAGCGGATCCTGCCATCTCTATGGAAAATATCTATAATAACAGCATGGCCCATTTACAGAACTTCGGGATCATCAATGTAAAAAAACAGCCCCTGCAGGTAAAAAAAGCTCTCATGGAGCATGGAGTTCTTGCTATCTCCTATTATGATGATGACGATTCCTATGGTGATAATGGTGCCTATTATTGTACAAACGGCAGCATTTCAAGAAATCATACGGTAGCTCTTATAGGTTGGGATGATAACTATACCTTTGGAAAAAATAAAAAGGGTGAGCAGCCTAAGAATAAGGGAGCCTGGATAGTTAAAAATTCATGGGGAACAACTGCTTCCTGCCTGGATAAGGGTTATATGTATATATCCTATGAAGATGCTACCTTCGTCAATGCTTACTATCAGGAATATGAAAAGAATGATAACTATGATAACAACTATTTTTACAGTGGAGGAACTCTCTACAAAACCTTTGACGAAGCAAATACCGTTGCAAACATTTATGAGATAAAGAAGGGAAATCAGGTTTTAAAGGCTTGCGGAATAGGAATTGTTGATACTGATGTAAATTATGAGCTTCAGATATATAAAAACCCCACTGATCCTACAAACCCTGAAAGCGGAGAAAAAATGCTTACTACTCCCGTAAAGGGAAAGACAACCTTTGAAGGCTTCTATACAGTGCCTTTAAACAGCCCCCAGATATTTGCCAAAGGCGATAAGGTGGCAGTAGTATTTTACCTCTACAAGGGGGATGATATTAAAGCCTCAGAACCTGTAAAGGTTTATGTTGACGCAAGTGATGAAGTGAATCCAGGCGAGGATGAGGTTCAATTTTATACAAAGGAAGAAAGAAATCAGAGCCTTTATTCAAAAAAAGGAAGGAATTCAAAGGGCGATTTCGAGGGCGAATGGTATGACCTTATAGATAAGACTCCCTTTCCCTTTACCGCCAGGATCCATGCATATACAACAAACACAAGCTGGGCTATTGATTATAAAGATATTGACAACCTAGCTCTTGAGCTTTCAACAGGAGAAAGCTATCAGATCAAACTTGCAGAGGGCAGTACTGCTTCCTTTGCTGATCTTGAAATTAAAAGTGATAAAGACTCCGTTGCCACAGTTTCCGCAGATGGAAAGATAAGTGCAGTAGGAGCAGGTGAGGCTTATATTACTGTTACCGATAAAAATGATGAAGCTAAATATCAGTTTATAAGTGTTAATGTTAAAACTGATTTTAAAACCGCAAAGCTAAGCTTTAAGGATGGAAAGGATAGCTTTGCCTATACAGGAAAAGAAATAGAGCCTGAAGTTGTGGTAACTGTTGGAGACAAGCAGCTTGTTAAGGACACAGATTATGAGCTGGAATATAAAAACAATATGGAAGCAGGCAGCCTGACTACGACTCCTTCAAGATATCCCTGCGTGGTAGTGACGGGAAAGGGCAGCTATAAAGACGCCGGATCAAAGAAGCTAGCCTTCACTATTGAAAAAAAGAGCCTTACTGCATCGGACGTTAAGGTAGAGCCTTTATACACAAAGATATATTATTC
>JAILBX010000202.1 GCA_024680675.1 Lachnospiraceae bacterium
GCATATTATATCATAGTTAAGGAAGAGTTTGTCAATATTTCTTTCTATTACCTCCTCTAAAAGGATCAGCTCGGTCTTATCATCTTCCGATGGGAGAACTATCATACGGGGAAGACCTGACGGAACCTGAACAGTGGCAAATTCCCTGTCCTCCTTCCCCTTTTCCCCCTTTTTCTTTTTCCCCTTTTCTCCCTCATTTACAGGCTGAAGTCCTCTTACTCCGCTCTTTTTGGAGAGGATGGCTCCTATATTAAGACTCTTATTTCTGATAAGCGGAAAGGGTCTTGAGGAATCCACTGCCATGGGGGTGAGAACAGGATAAATATTAGTCATAAAATACTCATCCACATAGTCCTTTTGAGCTTGATTTAACATTTCATGCTTTGTCAGAAGATGTATCCCCTCCTCTGCAAGCAGGGGGATAAGAGATCTCATAAGGGTTGAATACTGAAGATCCACCAGCTTATGAGTGGCAAGACTTATCTTTTCAAGCTGCTCCTTGGGAGCCATTCCGGAAAGATCCTGCTTCTTGTAGCCGGCATTTTCCATATCCTTTAAAGAGGCGACCCTGATCATGAAAAACTCATCCAGATTTGATGCAGTGATACTCAAAAATTTAAGCCTCTCAAAGAGGGGATTATTCTTGTCCCTTGCTTCTCCAAGTATACGCTCGTTAAATAAAAGCCAGGACAGTTCTCTGTTATAATAATAATTTGGATCCGATAATTTATCCATTTTCACAATTCCTTTACTTTTTTCAATTAAATCCCTTAAAGGGCAGACAGACTCTTTTTGTATTTAAGAACAGGCTCCACACTGAAGACCTCATTGAAAAATGTGGATTTCCTTTCAAAAAACCTGCTTTCAAGGGCGATATCCTCCTGGGAATCCACTGTGATCAAAAGCTTACCATCCTTTAAGACAGATTTGATTCCCTTTACCTTTGTTCTGTAGCTTCTGCAGATCCCATCAGCTATTCTGAAGACAGCGGTCAGCTTGGCCATTACAAGGTAGGTCTCTTTATCCATATCATCCTCTCTGTTTCCGGAGTTATAGTAATCGAAACTGACCTTATTGTATCTTACTATATTAGCCACCACCATTCTTTCCGCATGGGAAAGCCCCAGCATCTCAGTAGCCATTATAATATCGTAACCGCTTTCCGCAGCCCCTTCTAAACTTATATACTTGCCGCAATCATTTAATATGGCAGCAATACGTATCAAAAGCTTCTCT
Organism: Lachnospiraceae bacterium; assembly: GCA_024680675.1. Classification (GTDB taxonomy): domain Bacteria; phylum Bacillota; class Clostridia; order Lachnospirales; family Lachnospiraceae; genus UBA2868. The sequence goes on from JAILBX010000202.1 coordinate 1,237, forward strand.
CTTTCTCCCATTTTGTGAAGCTTTTTTGTTCCCTCAAAAAGCTGAACCGATATTTTTTCAAGAAGCTTATTTCTTTCAATGTTACAGCGGTATTTATTGGAGATATCTCTGGCACAGGCTATTATGTCGTCATCAAAATTATGGACCGCCTTTATAAATTTATTGTCCTGGGCATATTCATAGGCTATTCCGTCAGCTACTCCAACTCCCGGCGCCCAAAGCTGTTTGGCTCCGGTAAGCTTAAATACCCTCTCAAGAAGAGACATGGAGGTTCTTAGAAGAGATACGCTTTCCTGAGTGAGATGAAGCCTGCGGTTTATGGATTCGTAGCTTAAGGTCTTTAACTCCTTATTGAACTTATCAAACTGCTTCCTGGTGATCAGATAATCTCCCTCACTCACCCTTCTTAGCACATTGGATATATAGTCATCTACTATCACTATATTCTCAACTGACCTTCCGTCTATATAGAGTCTTTTAAAGGCATCCAACTGGTTATCGATAAACTCCTCCACCAGTTCATCATAAACCGTGGAGCGGTTGGAGAAAGTAACCATGGCATCCCTCATTCTCAAAATACCCAGTCTTAAGTTCTGGGTAGTTACAAGAGCGCCCTTTTCAAGCAGTGAAAGCTGAACGCTTCCTCCACCTACATCCAGGATCAGAGATCCCTTTTTGATGATATCATTAAAAAGCTCCGTATGAGACGCCACTGCCTTATAATGAAGGAATCTCTGCTCGGAATTACTGATCACGGACACATCAAGTCCTGTCCTTAATTTTATCTGCTCAAGCACAATAAGAGTATTTCTTGTTTCTCTTATGGCAGAAGTTCCATAGGCCTTATAGTCAGCTACCTTATAGCCCTCCATTATTACCTTGAATTCAGAAAGGATCTGACAGAGCTCATCTACTCTGACCTGGGATATCTTACCCCTTTGATAGGTGTCTGTTCCCAGCTCTATCCTTCTTCTTACATGATCGATTTCCTTTAATGCCTTGTTGGACGTGAACTGGAATATCTTCATTCCAACCTCATAGGATCCAACATCGATGGCTGCAAATAATTTTGCCATTTAACTACCTCTTATTCTCTGCCTGCCAGATAATCAATGAAGCTCTGGGCAGTTCTTCCGGAAAGACCTCCATGGGAAAGCTCCCAACGGTTTGCCTCCTTTAAAAGCTCTGCTTCGTCCATCCTTATATTGTACCTCACAGCCAGTCCCTTAACAATATCATTAAACTCTTTTTTATCCGGAGACCCGAAATATATGGTAACCCCAAACCTTGAAGAGAGAGAAAGCTTTTCCTGTACCGTATCGGAAATATGCAGCTCATCATCTCTGTCATTCCTGTCGGAGAAATTTTCTTTTATAAGGTGCCTTCTGTTACTTGTAGCATATATGAGCACATTATCCGGCTTTTTTTCAAGACTTCCTTCTATGATAGCCTTCAGATATTTGTAATCGGTTTCAAACTCCTCAAAGGAGAGATCATCCATATATATTATAAATTTATAGTTTCTTGTTTTGATCTTTGCTATAACATCATTTAAATATCTGTATTGATGCTTATATACCTCTATTATCCTTAATCCCCTGTCAAAGTACTTATTCAATATTCCCTTTATACTGCTGGACTTTCCCGTACCTGCAGCTCCAAATAGCAGACAGTTATTTGCACGCCTTCCCGATACAAAGGCCTCGGTATTTTCTATAAGCTTCTCTTTTGCTGCCTCATAGCCTATAAGATCCTCAAGGGATACAGGGGCTATACTCGTTATGGGAATTATAGCGGCCTCATCCCCATCCTTTTTGCCAAGCTTAAAAGCCTTATGCATGCCGAACCTGCCTACACCGAACTCTCTGTAAAATTCCTCCACCCTCTCCTTAAACTCTTCTATGTCCTTTGAGCTGTTAAGAGAATGGCAAAGATCCCTTATCCTCCCTCTTATCTTACTGTTTATGGTCTTACTTCTTGGATCGGGATTTTTGTAATCTGATACTATGGCCATTATGTCTGTCTCAAAAGCTCTGTCCAGTGCCAGGATATCATATTCGAATAATTCTTTGATGATCGAAAGGTCATGAAGTGCTGCAAGATTTATGCTCCCTTCGGCCTTTCCCTTTAATTCGCAGGCCAGGGAATATGGATTTTCATTATTGGCAAGAGAAAAGGTGAGCATCATCTGCCAAAGATTACCCTCAAAGCCGTAATCATCTGCCATTTCAATGAGCCTTCCGGCAATTTCCATAAGTAAGCTTCTTATATCCTGGGAAATACTTGAGGAATTTACCGAACGATCGACCCCCTGCATGCCTTCCAAGAGGCTTCCGTATTTAAGATTCCTGTATAAAAGGAACTCATTTATCCTCATAGCTTTCTCCTCTCATCATTTATGTTCCAATTATATAATAAATTTGTTATAATTTAAACAGGAATATAGCTGACATGACCTTCTCTGGGCTATAAATAATTCTTCACCGGGAAGAAAAAAGGAGTAATGAAAATGGGAACAGGCAGGAAAATATTAATAACGGCTATCATCACAGTGATAGGAGGGATACTTATCACTCTTGGTATCATATCAAGGCTGAGAAGGTCTGTACCGCAGAACCCTCCCGGAACTGTTGGAAACAGCTCCGGCAATCTTAACAATGGGGGACTTTTTTGCGAATATGGCAATAAGGTATACTTTTCAAATCCCTATGATAATGATTTTCTTTATTCCATGAATCTTGACGGAAGCAATCCATCCCTGGTTATGAATGTTCCTGCAAAGTACATAAACGCCACAAAAGACTTCCTTTACTTTAATCAGGTCGATTCCGAATCGGGAACCGTCTTTGGTCTTGCCGGCAGTATGCATGGAATATACCGTAAAAAGCTTACCGGGGGGAAGGAATACAAGTGTCTTGATAAGGCGGTTTGCGGCTTTGCCACCCTTATAAATGACACCATATATTACCAGTACTCGGACGAAAAAGAAACCAGCTTCAGATCGGTTTCCACAGATGGTA
>JAILBX010000210.1 GCA_024680675.1 Lachnospiraceae bacterium
ATTTTTATCGTTATTTTTATGCGGGATCTTACTTGTATCGGAACCTGCCATGGCTATGGGACAGGTAGAGCTAAGGGAGGTAAAGGGGGGCTCTTTAGAAGCTTATGAGGGCATGAGCCCTGAGACTTTATCAGAGTCAGAATACCTTTCGTATGAGACAGAGGAAGAGCAGGAGGAGCCTGCAGCTAAGGAATTGGAAGAGCTTACGGAGGAAGAGTGGGATGGCCTTACAAAGGAAGAAAAATGGGATTATTATGACACACTAACCAGGGAAGCGGTTTATGAAGAGGGTGAGGGAGATGAATACCTTGAGGAATCAATCTCAAGCGATGAAGATCTTCAGGAAGAGCTGCCTGCGGTCTATAACGCTTATGTAAAGGATGAAGCAGGAGGTAACTGGGATCTTGATACTGACAGGTTAAGGTATGTTTCTCCCGTAAGGAATCAAAATCATTTCAGCAGCTGTTGGGCCTTTGGAACCATGGGAGCCGCAGAGAGCAACCTGCTCCTTCAGGATAAGGCTTTAGAGGGACTTAATAATAAATATGATCTGGCAGAGAAGCATTTAGGCTATTATTATTTTAACAGCTATGGGATAGATGATCCTTTGGGCAATACGGCTAATGATGGAGTTAAGATAGATATAAAGGATGGGCGTAATTGCGCTTACGGCTTAACCAACAATATAATACAAGCCAGCTTCTTAGTGAAAAACTGGGGAGGAACGGCCTATGAGGCGGATTATCCCTATGTCGAAAAGGATTTTCCTGTGAAGGAATTTCCAAAGGACACAAAAAATCTTTACCAAAATGATGCTTTTCATGTAAAGCAGATAAGGATCATATATAACAATGATCGGGCTGAAATGATAAAGCAGATGAAGACTGCCATGATGCAATATGGCAGTCTCACTTTGAGTTATGCCCATAATTCCAAAAAGTATAGTAAGGATAAGAAGAGCTTTTATAATAAAGAGCCTAAACCTTTAAACCATACAGTCCTTTGTGTGGGCTGGAATGACAATTATCCTGCGGATAAATTTACCGGAGAAGATAAACCTCAAAATAACGGAGCCTGGCTTATTAAAAACAGCTGGGGACCTGATCAGCACGATCAGGGGTTTTTTTGGTTGTCCTATGAGAACAAAACAATGACTCAGGTCTTGTCAGTTCAATATGAAGGAGTCAATAATTATGACAACAATTACTTTTATGATGGCGGCATATCCTACACAAGATGGGGTTACAAAAATGACCCCTTTCAGGTGGCTAATATTTACACGGTAAAGGGAAAATCCCCACAGCTTCTTAAGGCTGCTTCCATATATACCGCATCAAGCGACTATACCCTGTCCCTGCAGATATATAAAAATCCCATAAGGGAGGGTGACCCCTCAAGCGGAGTAGCTATGCTTGATAAGCCCATAGAATGCAAGGTGACCAGTGGAGGTTATTATACCTTAGAGCTTGATCCTAAGGATTATGTCTTATTAAAAGAGGGAGATACATTTGCTCTGGCTTTTGAATCCGACAAAGCAGGCAAGTATTTTATGGTTGATACTGAACATGTATTGACCTATAAAAGTAATGGCAATGTTATGGCGAGCGGGATCAGCTATGCCTATACTGAAAAAAATCAAAGTCTTTTACGTGTGGCAGGAGACAGTAATGGTAGCTGGTATGACCTTAGCAGGAAAAACAGATGCGCAAGAATAAACGGCTTTACCTCAAATGCCAAGTGGTATTGTGAGGATACCACCGAGCCTTCCGCAGCAAAAAGCAAGAAGGATCTTACCACAATAGTCCTGAATGTTAATGACAGCTTTAAGCTGGATATCACAAAGGCTCAGGATGTAAACCTGACCTTTAAGTCGGATAATGAAGCTGTTGCAACAGTAAACAGCGAGGGTCTTATAAAAGCCCTTTCAGCAGGAGAAGCTCTTGTCAGCGTAAGCGATGGAGTATATACAAAGAAATACTATGTAAGTACAGTTGATAAAAGCAAGGAATATAAGATAAATGTCAAGGACTCAGGCCTTAAATATACGGGAAGTGCCATAGAG
>JAILBX010000215.1 GCA_024680675.1 Lachnospiraceae bacterium
ATCGGGAGTCATGGCTGCTGCATATGAAGGAGATCCTATAACAATTCCCCGGGAGGCTTTCACAAATTCCTCATCCACCTCATTTATCGAGAAAGCCAGTGCCTCAACCTCATTAACTTCCTTCATACCTTCAACGATCCAATCCGCTGCCTGTTTGGTATTTCCCGTTTTTGAATCATAAATAACTGCAAGTTTCATTGTTGATAATTCATCCTCCATTCTTTAAATTAAATTGCACAAGAACAAATATATCACCAAAGATTCATACTTGCAAATATCCCCTTAATCCTTTATAAGATCACTTAAATATCCCGTTCCATAAGCATCCTGTATAATGCCGGCTTTATTTTCATCTCATCCATCATATCCGTAAGATTATGAGGAATACTATACGATCCTTCACTATTTTCTTTCTTCACAGCCCTTATAAGGACATTTTTCGGTGTGTGCTCCATATCTATAAATTCAAGAAGTGAAACATCATAACCCTTCGCCCTAAGAAGTTCAGCTCTGACACCATCGGTGATAAGCGCTGCCATTCTCTCCTTAAGCAAACCATATCTCATTATGGGCGCAAGTATATCTGAATTGATCTGCTTATTGATCTCATGCTGACAACAGGGAACCGACAATATAACCCTCGCTCCTCTCATAACCGCATTATAAAGGGCATAATCCGTAGCAGTATCACATGCGTGCAAAGTCAGCATTAGATCGCACCCTCCCGGGTTTTTTTCAAAATGATCGGCAACATCACCACATACAAAATCAAGCTTTTCATATCCATACCTGTCCCTTAAAGCATTACATTTTTCTATAACATCTTCTTTAAGATCAAGGCCGGTAATCCTTACATCAAGGTTACATAACTCTTTAAGATAATAGTACACGGCGAAAGTAAGATATGATTTTCCACAGCCAAAATCAAGAACACTTATTTCCCTGTCCTTTGGAAGTTCATCAACAATATCCTCAATAAATTCAAGAAATCTGTTAATCTGCTTATATTTATCAAAACCCGCCTTAACAATATGTCCTTCTTCCGTCATAAGCCCAAGATCAACAAGAAACCCTACGGGCTGACCCTCCCTCAAAATACGCCGCTTTTTCCGATCGTGTGCCAGCAAAGATTTAGGGACCATACTACTATTTTTGTTATCATTTATCTTTTTAAGTTTCAGACTCAATTCTCCTTTACGGTTAACAAGCCCTATTACTTTCACCTCATTTGCCGTAAGCTCTATTTGAACATAATCCTTTTCCATAAGGCTTATGACTCTGTCCTTCATAGCAATTTTATCATAGTTCTTATGCAAAGCCTTTGCCCCGTTATAGGATGTTTCCTGAAACATTAAGACCCCTTTTATAAGCACGGGTCTTAACTTCAGTCTGGTAACGGTATTTTTCTTATCCCTGGGATGACTGATCACAATATGTTCAAGGCTCTCATTTGCGTAATCCTCAAGAAGTTTTTCAAGCTTTATCATTTAAATCTACAGCCTTTCTTTTTATCTGAATATATGAATCCCTATTTAGTGAACCTTTTTACAACCCGGTTAATAATATTCTTACTGCAAAAGCCGCAACCCAGGCTATGATACATTGCCAAATAACCACCCCAACAGCCCATTTACCGCCCAACTCACGTTTGACGGAAGCTATTGCTGCCACACAGGGAGTATATAAAAGGCTAAATACCAGCATAGATGCAGCAGATGTACGATCAAGAGAAGCGGCCACATCCCCCTTAAAAAGCATCTCCATTACGGAAACAACACTCTCTTTAGCAATAAATCCACTGATAAGAGAAGTCGTAATACGCCAATCCCCAAGACCAAGGGGCATAAATACAGGAACCAATATATTAGCAATCCTTGCCATTATACTATTCTGCGAATCCGTAACAAGATTAAAATACGGATCAAAATTACTCAGAAACCATACTACAATAGTTGCAATAAAAATAATCGAAAAAGCTTTCTGAATAAAATCCTTTGATTTTTCCCATAAGAGCTGCATAACATTTCTCAGACTCGGAAATCTGTAATTGGGAAGTTCCATAACAAAGGGGACTGCCTCACCTTTAAAAGCAGTTTTTTTAGTAAAAAGAGCAAATATAATCCCCATAAGGATTCCAAGAACGTAGAGTCCCGTCATAATAAAGCCTCCCTCGCCGGGGAAAAATGCATTTACAAAGAAAGCATATATGGGCAGCTTGGCAGTACAGCTCATAAAAGGAGTAAGTACAATAGTCATCTTACGATCACGTTTACTGGGAAGAGTTCTCGTAGACATGACTGCTGGTACCGAGCACCCAAATCCGATCAGAAGAGGAACTATACTTCGACCGGATAAACCTATCTTTCTTAATAGCTTATCCATTACAAATGCCACTCTCGCAATATATCCACTGTCTTCCATCAGCGAAAGAAAAAAGAAAAGAATAACAATTATAGGCAAGAAGCTAAGAACACTTCCGACACCCTCAAATACCCCTTTAATTATAAGCCCCCTTAATACCTCATTAACATTAAAATCTGTAAGAAGAATGTCAACCCGTTCCGTCAAATATCCGATCCTGCTTTCAAGCAGCCATTGAAGATATGCTCCAAAAACATTGAACGTAAGGAAAAAAACCATGGCCATTATAATTATAAATATGGGAATTGCCGTATATTTTCCTGTCAAAACCCTGTCAATACGATTACTCCGCAATAACTCTTTACTCTCTTTTGGCTTGGTTACACACTTTTTACAGACTCTGTTAATAAATTCAAATCGCATATCCGCAATAGCCGCACTTCTGTCCAGTCCACGTTCTTTTTCCATCTGCGATACCATATGCTCAAGTGCGTCCTTTTCATTACTATCAAGATTTAGCCTGTCAATTATCAGCTGATCTCCTTCTACAACCTTACTTGCGGCAAACCTCAAAGGAATACCCGCCTTTTCGGCATGATCCTCTATAAAATGCATTACCGCATGCAAACACTGATGTACCGCGCCACCATGATCCTCTTTTGAACAGAAATCATGCTCAAAGGGTTTCTCCTGATATCTGGCAATATGGAGAGCATGAACAATAAGTTCGTCTACTCCTTCATTCTTTGCCGCTGCAATGGGAACAACAGGAGTACCAAGCTCTATTTCCATTGCATTGATATCAACAGTTCCATTATTCCCGGTCAGCTCATCCATCATATTAAGAGCCACAACACAGGGCACCCCCAATTCTAGAAGCTGCATTGTCAGGTAAAGATTCCGCTCTATATTTGTTACGTCCAGTATATTTATGATAGCCCTAGGTTTTTCATCAAAAAGAAAATTCCGGGATACTATCTCCTCACCGGTATAAGGAGACATAGAATAAATCCCCGGTAGATCCGTAACTCTGGTATTCTTATATCCTCGTATTTCACCGTCTTTCCGGTCAACTGTAACACCCGGAAAATTTCCGACATGCTGCCTGGCACCTGTAAGCTGATTAAAAAGAGTAGTCTTGCCGCTATTCTGATTTCCTATTAATGCAAAGGTCAGGAGTGTTCCCTCCGGCAATGGATTTTCACCCTCTTTTTCATGAAATATCCCCGGTTCTCCAATCCCGGGATGCCTGGTACACACACGCTTCTCTCGGTTACGCTCTGTAATTTCCCCATCCTTATACTCTTTAACAATAATCTGTTCCGCTTCCGAAAGCCTTAAAGTCAACCTGTAACCATGAAGCTGAATCTCAACAGGATCCCCCATCGGAGCCGACTTAACCATTATTACTTTTGCTCCCGGGATCACACCCATATCCAAAAAATGCTGGCGAAGAGCACCCTCTCCGCCAACCGATTCTATTATTGCGCTTTGTCCTATATTAAGATCTTTTAGATTCACTATAATGCCTCTTAATTAAAAATATTATCAATATAAAAATATATCACCGCTTGTAAAACACTTAAAAGCACGTTTATATATTAATCTAAATCGGATAAAGTTTCAATCAACTTTCCTGTCATAACGATATTTCTTACAAACAATGCCGTGAACTTCTTCGGAAATAATTGTTTTACTTTCATCGCAGACACGATGAATCACCTTCCGGTTGAGTTCTTCCAGAATAGCTATGAGTTCTTCTTCGGTCTCGAACTCCCCTTCATAAGGGAGAAGCCATGTGAGGAACTTATTAAGTGCTTCGACCTTGCCTTTTGTATAAGCATGCCTTGGCTTGCACCGCTTTATTTTGAAGTTAAAGTCCCTGGCAAAAGAGCGCATCTGGTTGCTTATGTTTGCTCTGTTGCCATCACGATCTACAACGGATGACATGTTGTCAAAAAGGATTTCTCTAGGTACTCCACCTGTGGCTTTAAAAGAAGCTATCAGGCAGTCAAACACATCCTGTCTTGTCTTATAAAGTTTGTAAGTAAAGATGGGGTATCTAGAATAGCCCAATTTATAGTCAAACACCTGAAAGGTGAAGACTTCACCAAAACGGTTGGCGATGGAAACATCCTCTTTCCAGTCAACCTGAGCCTG
>JAILBX010000239.1 GCA_024680675.1 Lachnospiraceae bacterium
AGTAAATATGACCTTCTTACAGTCGGGGAATGCTCCGGTGTGACCATAGAAGAAGCCAAAAAATATGCCTCCTCAGATAATTCTGAGCTTAATATGGTCTTTCAGTTTGAACATATGGATCTTGATGGGGATGAGCATGGAAAATGGACTTTAAAGCCCCTTTCACTTCCTGACCTGAAAGAAAACCTGAGCAAATGGCAGACAGGTCTTGAAAAAGCCGCCTGGAACAGCCTTTACTGGAACAATCATGATCAGCCGAGAATCGTATCAAGATGGGGTAATGACAGCGAAAAATACCGGGCGCTTTCAGCTAAGATGCTTGCCACCTGTCTCCACCTTATGCAGGGAACGCCCTACATCTATCAGGGGGAGGAGCTTGGCATGACCAATTATACCTTTACTGATGTAGAAGAGCTTAATGACATAGAAAGCAAAAATGCATATCAGACTCTGGTCAGGGATACAAAGGTCTATGACAAGGAAACCATGTTAGCTATCATATCAAGAAAATCAAGAGACAATGCCAGAACTGTTATGCAATGGGATTCATCAAAAAACGCCGGCTTCTCAAGTGGAAAGCCCTGGTTTAGGGTAAATCCCAATTATCTGACCATCAATGCCAAAAGTCAGGTAAATGATCCTGATTCTGTCTTTAATTACTATAAAAAGCTTATAAGTCTGCGTAAGGAAAAAGAGATCATAGTTTATGGAAGCTATGAATTGCTTTGTCCAGAGGACGAAAACATTTTTGCTTTTACCCGTACTCTTAATAATGATCATCTTCTCATCATCTGTAATTTTACTGATAAAGAGCTTACCATGCCTTATGAGCTTGAAGAGATGGTAAGAAAAGCTTCCTCAGTACTCATATCAAATTACAAGGATGCTTCAAAGCTGCTTCGTCCCTATGAAGCTCTTGTTTATTGTTACTGATATTACTATCATAAAATAAAAAGCTTATTTATAAATCCTAAGCAAGAGGAGTTATTATGAGAGATCTGACACATATACAAAATGTTATCGTTAAGGTGGGGTCTTCATCCCTTACAGACTCAAACGGCAAGATCAATGACGAAAAGATGCTTAAGATAGTTTCACAGCTTGCCTATATTAAAAGAAAGGGAATGAATGTCATACTGGTATCTTCCGGTGCCCAGGCTGCCGGAATAGGGATATTGGGGCTTGACAAAAAGCCCTGTGAAATACCCAAAAAACAAGCTCTTGCAGCCATAGGCCAGGCCAAGCTTATGCAGCACTATGAAAACCTTTTCAGGATATTTAACCTTACCTGCTCTCAGGTTTTAGTCAATCACGGAGACTTTGATAACCGTAAAAGGCTTATAAACCTTGAAAATACCATGGAGGCCATGCTGAATTACGGAGTTATTCCCATAGTAAACGAGAATGATACCCTTGCTGTGGATGAAATAAAGGTTGGGGATAATGATACCCTTGCCGCCCTCATGGTTCCGGCAGTCAACGGGGATATACTGATCCTTATGAGCGATATAGACGGGCTCTACAATGGCAACCCAAACACTGATCCCAATGCAAAACTTATCTCCTATGTAAGCGATGTAAATGATGTTGAGGAATATGCCGAAGATTCTTCAAGTGCTCTTGGTACCGGGGGTATGGTAACGAAGCTTAATGCGGCAAGAATGGTAAACGCCTATGGCTGTGATATGGCTATCATAAATGCAGGCGGAGAAAACACCCTTATTCGCTTCATTGACGGCGAAGAGATCGGCACTCTTTTCGACGGACATCGTGAAAGACCTCTTTCAGCAAGAAAGCACTGGATAATGTACAGAAGTATTGTAAAAGGACAGATCATTGTGGATGATGGCGCTTTTGCTGCCATAAGGAATAAGCATACCAGTCTTCTGCCTAAAGGCATCCTGGACGTAAAGGGCGATTTTATGATCTCCTCGGTAGTTGAGATTATGGATAAGAAGGGTAATGTCTGTGCCAGGGGAATCGTTAATTATTCTTCGGATGAGATCAGACTTATAAAGGGAATAAATACCAATGAAATAGAAAGCCGTCTAAATCACAAGGATTATGATGAGGTTATCCATGCCAATAATCTGGTGGTGATCAAAGAGTGATCCATAAGGATGGATCCTCTCACATCTCATCTGCTTTTCTCATAAGCTGACGCCAGGGTCTGGAAAAAAGGTAGTAGGCAAGCATAGACAACATTCCAAAAGCAAAGGATACCGGGAAGCAAAGCATAACCCAGCTTCCGTCAAAGAACTTTGTTATCAGATAGGCCACGGGTATCCTGACTGCCCAGAGCATTAAAAGATTTATCACTGTGGTATAACGAACCCGACCGGTACCCTGTACTATACAGCTTATGGAATTAAAGACTGCATACATCCACTGGGAAAGCAGCATAACACAAACAAAGCGGCTGGCATACATTAATACTCTTTCATCCCTGCTGAAAAATCCAAGAATGGGCAT
>JAILBX010000254.1 GCA_024680675.1 Lachnospiraceae bacterium
ACAGTCCTTATAGCAGGGGACTTAGAATAGAAAAATGAGTGTTATGCTTACAGCAGATGAGGCAGCTCCAGCCTTGGGACAGAGGCTAAGAGGTACTTTGTATAGTCATGCCGGGGATGGCTATAGATCTCTGAGGCCGGAGCCATTTCGCAGATCTGTCCCTCTTTCATTACACAGACTCTGTCTGCGATAAAGCTTACAACCGAAAGATCGTGGCTTATGAAAAGACAGGTAAGCCCCATCTGCTGCTTTAGGGCTTTAAGAAGGTTAAGGATCTGGGCCTGAACACAAACATCCAGTGCAGATACAGATTCATCACAGATAAGAAGCTTAGGATTAAGTGCTATGGCTCTTGCGATACCTATGCGCTGGCGCTGGCCTCCCGAAAACTGATGGGGATAGCGTTCAAGGCAGTCCTCCTTCAGATCTACCAGTTCAAGAAGCTCCAAGACCCTCTTCTTTACTTTATCTTTTGAGTCGTAGACCTTCCAGGCTAAAAGGGGTTCTGCTATGATATCCCTTATCTTCATACGGGGATCAAGAGATGAGGCGGGATCCTGAAAGACCATCTGCATCTTTGGTCTGTAGGATCTCATCCTTTTCTCTGAAAGCCCGGATATCTCATCACCTTCAAAATATATACTGCCTTCATCGGCAGTTATCATACCCATAAGGAGCTTTGCCAGGGTGCTCTTTCCGCAGCCTGATTCGCCTACAAGGGCCAGAGTTTCTCCCTCAAGTATTTCAAGGCTTATGTCATTGACAGCAAAAAAGCTGTTTTTCCTGCCTTGTCGAAAGCTTTTCTTTAAATGGGAAGCAGACATAAGGATTTGCTCTTTCATTTATTCTTCCCTCCCTTTACTGTTTCAGAGCCGGCTTTATTTGATGTATCTTCAGAGTTTACGATCTTATTGTCAGAGCCTGCCAAATGACAGCGAACATAGTGGTTTTCCGAGACTTTATAAAGGGGAGCCTCCTCAAAAAAGCATTTTTTTATATCATCAGAGCATCTCATGCAAAATTTACAACCCTTGAACTTTTTACTGTCCACAGGAATATTGCCGGGAATTGTTTTCAAAAATTCAGGATTATCCCCAAGCTTTGGAATGGAGGATAAAAGTCCTCTGGTATAGGGGTGCAAAGGATTATTGAAGAGCTCCTGTGTAAGAGCCTCCTCCATTATGGTGCCAAGGTACATAACATAGACATAGTCACAGGTACTTGATACCACACCCATATTATGAGTGATCATAAGAGCGCTCATGGAATAGCTTTCGCACATTTTACGGATAAGCTTAAGGATCTGGGCCTGAGTTGTAACATCAAGAGCGGTGGTGGGTTCATCGGCTATAAGGAGCTTTGGTTGTCCTATCATAGCCATAGCTATCATAACCCTCTGCCTCATACCGCCTGAAAGCTCATGGGGATATGCCTTGTAACGAAGGGCAGGTTCAGGAATTCCCACAGCATCCAGCATTTCAATCACACGGGCTTTTGCCTTCTGTGGATTATTTTCCAGCTTATGGATCTTAAGCAGCTCTTTTATCTGGCTGCCTATGGTCATCATTGGATTCAAAGACGACATAGGCTCCTGAAAGATCATGGCCAGGTCTTTTCCGCAGCGCTTTCTGATCTCTTTTTCTTTTAAGGTCACAAGGTCAGTCTGCTGTCCCGAAGCTTCATGCCATATCATGCTTCCGGCTGTTATTTTAGCAGCAGGGGGCAGGATATGGTTAATGGACTTTGCGGTTATGCTTTTTCCACAGCCGGATTCACCCACAATGCCGATTATTTTATTGCGTGGGACAGTAATGTTGATGCCTCTTACTACAGGAAGCATTTCTTTTCCTTCTTTAATTGATACGGTGAGATTATTAATCTCCAAAAGTTTATCTTCGCTCATACTTTAATATTTTGTTTTGGGATCAAGGATATCCCTTAGTGCATCTCCTAAATAATTGAAGGATAAAACGAGTATCATTATCATTATTGATGGGGCAAGTGCAAGCCAGGGCATCTGAAAAAGCAGGGCTCTGGATTGATTTACCATAAGTCCCAGAGATACATTCGGAGGCTGAATGCCTATACCAAGGAAGCTGAGGGCACTTTCCGAAAGAATAGAGGATGGGACGTTAAGAGTAAAAAGGACAATAAGTGTAGGCAGCAAATTGGGAATGATGTGCTTTATTACTATAACTATTTTTTTTACACCGATCGTCCGGGCCGCCTCTATATATTCCTGCTCTATAATTGACAAGGTTACCGAACGGACGATCCTTGCTATGCTGCCCCATTCCATGATTATTATGGATAAGAGGACTGACAGAAATGAGCCGCCAAATGTATACATTATAGCCATTGCAAGGAGCATTCCGGGGAAAGCCAGGGTTACATCCGCAAACCACATGATGATAAGATCTGCGGCTTTTCCGTAATAGGCGGAAAGAATGCCCATGATCATTCCAAAAATTACAGCAAGAGCAGTAGGAATAACGGCAATGAGGAGAGATACTCTGCTTCCGTAAAGCAGCCTGGTAAATACATCTCTGCCAAGCTCATCGCTGCCAAGCAGGTGTTCAGAGCCCGGGGGCTTAAGTCTCAGGAGAAGATCCTGTCTATCCGGCTCATAGGGGCTTATAAGGGGTGCAAAAACTGCCATCAGGGTTATGATGACAATTATGGCTGCCGATATGATCGCTGCTTTGTTTTTGAAAAATGATTTAATCATACTACACCCTAAGCCTTGGATCTATACAGGTATTTATAAGATCCGAAATTATATTTCCAAGTGAAATGATAAATGCCGAAAATAAAACTGTACCTTGAAGCAGGGGCATATCCCTTGTTTCTACCGCTGACAGGGCAAGCTTTCCAATACCTGCTATCCCAAATACACTTTCAGTGATAACTGCTCCTGAAAGCATGCTGGAAAGCTGTAAGGCCAACATTGTTATAACAGGGAGCATGGCATTTTTAAGGCCATGCTTAAGTAAGGCAGCTTTAGCAGTCAGCCCCTTGGCTTTTGCGGTGTCAAGATAAAGCTCGTTATTTTGTTCTATAAGACTGGATCTGGTAAGTCTCGCAACACTCCCTGCGCTGTTCCAGCCCAGGGCAATGGCGGGAAGTATCATAGATACCGCACTTCCATCATAAAGAAGGGGTAAAAGTGAAAATTTGAAGTAAAAAAGATACTGTAAAAACAGAGCAACCATAAAAACGGGTACAGAAACTCCAAGAAGAGAAATTCCTCTGAAGAGATAGTCGGGCAGTCTGTTTTGATAAACCGCTGATATTACACCGACTGCAATCCCAAATATCCAGGCAAAGGCAGCTGAAAAAATCGTAAGCTTCACAGTGAAGGGGAAGGCCTCAAGTACCAGATCAAGCACAGGTCTTTTCAGGTAATAGCTTTGACCAAGATCTCCTCTAAGGGCTCCTGAAAGATATAATAAAAACTGTTCAGGCAAGGCTTTGTCCAGATTCATGGATGCCGTCAGTCTTTCTATTGTTTCTTTATTTGCATGTTCACTTAAGAGAACTGCGGCAGGGTTTCCCGGTATTATCCTCAATACTATAAAGATCAACAGCATTACACCAAGCAAAACCAGAAGAACCCCGACGCATCTTCTTATAAAAGCACTCATTTATTTAAGTGTTACTCCCTTAAAATAGATATCAGACCATCCTGCCCAATGAGGAACAAAGCTTTCCACCCGGTCACCTTTTACATAGAGGTGCTTTAATGAAAACATAGGAACCCATACAGCATCCTCCTGAACCAGCTTTTTCTCAAGAGCCGCATATTCAGCTTCTCTTTCTTTAGGGTCAACAATTCCTCTTGCAGCTGCCACCCGTTTTATTGTAGCTTCATCGGAATAGTTATTTGATCTGATGACTGTATTGTCCTTGCTGCCAAAGAAGGTATAGATGACATTGTCAGGATCATTGTAATCCAGAGTCCAGGCTGCCATGAATGAAGGCATATCTCCGCTGTTTCTGGCTTCAAGCCAGCTTGCGTGGTCGTAGCTCTTTATTTCAGCATTGATCCCTACATCTTTAAGGTTCTGTGCAATTATCTGAATTACATTTTTAACTGAATCATCCGAGCCTGAATCCAGAGAAATCTCAAAGTCAAAGCCGTCGGCATAGCCGGCCTCTGACAGAAGAGCCTTTGAGGCCTCCGGATCATATTTTAACCAGCCCTGGTTTGCGTCGCTGTAGTAGAGACAGCCTGAAGGATATATACCGTCCTCAAGCTTGCCGTCGCCGTTGTAGATGGAATCCAGGATTGCCTGACGGTCGATAGCCATCTGCACTGCTTTTCTTACCTTAGGATCTGAAAAGGGCTCAACTTTTTCATTGAGGATCAGGTAGTTGATCCCGAGACGGTTAACGCTTACTATGCTGTCCGCATATTTTGTTTTGTAGGTAGACTCAACAAGGGCGGAATCTATTCTCTGACAGTCCAGTATATCAAGATCTCCCTTCTGGAAGGCCATATCCATGGAGGAGGCGTCCATTACCTTTATATTTACTTTTTTAACAGAAGGTTCAGGACCCCAGTAGAGGGGGTTATATTCAAGAGTAAGGCCTGATCCGCGCTCCCAGGAGCTTACGATATAGGGACCTGAGCCAATGGTCTTTTCGGGTAATATACCAAAGTCATCTCCTGCTTCTGTTACCAAAGACTTGGAGAGAATGATGGTAGAGGGAGTTGCAAGCTGGGCAAGAAATCCTGAAAAAGGCTCTGAAAGAGTAATTGTCAGATGTGTATCATCCTCTACCTTTATTCCGCTTAACTCTTTGGCACTTCCATCCATAAGCTCTTTTGCACCCTGGATGGATGCGCCATAGTCCGTCTGCTCGCTGTCGGGAAGTGTGAGCATACGCTCAAAGGTAAATTTTACGTCTTCTGAGCTAAGGGGTGTCCCGTCTGAAAAGACTATCCCATCCTTAAGGGTGATAGAGTAAACAAGTCCGTCATCGGATACAGAGTAATCCTCTACAAGACTTTTTTCTATGCTTGTACTTCCGTCGCTGTTTAAAACGACTTCAAAAAGAGTATCAAAAACGTTCATGGGAACAATATAATCGTTGCTTGTTTTATGAACATCCATAGTGACTATGTCAGAGCTGACAGCAATATTTATGGCTCCATCACCGGCGCTGCTTTCATTCTTACCGTCGGCAGAGCCTTCGGCACTGCTTTCACTGCTTTCAGGAGCAGCTGCTTCTGTGCTTTCACTTTTGGTATCGGCAGAAGGGGCGTCCTTCTGTCCTGAATCCTTTGCACCGCCACAGGCAGCGGAGCTTAAAAGTGCGGAAACAAGCATGATCGAAATAAATACTTTTTTAAAAGCTTTCATTTTTTATATCCTCCAAATTCTTTAATAAAACGGGAATTAAACTTTAGAAAGCAGTCTATTTATAAGAGATAGCCTGGAAGGATCCCGGGGAAGACTTCTTTCTATGATCTAGATTATAACATAAAATTTGCTGTTTATTGAATAGATTGTTCCATAAATTGGTATTTAAATCAGCTTTAATTGGCTTGCGTGTAGAAATGGCAAAGTGTAAGATAATAAAAAAGCCGGTATTCTGATGAAAGGAAAAAACTTGGACACAGAGAAATATGTCGAAAATAACAATAAAATACGCAGATCGAGTTTACTGTTAAGGATCACATTCTTCTTTATAGTCATTATCATTATCCTTAGTATTGTGATATTTAATTTTTTTATGAAGGATTTTAGAAAGAGCTCGGAATTCAAGGTTTATGACAAATATTTTGTCATGATAACCAACAATTATAAGCTGGATCTGTGGCAGTCCATTTATCGGGGGGCCTTTGGTGCGGCAAAGGAAGAGAATATCTATGTGGATCTTTTGGGAAAAGACTTTTATGAAAATTACTCCTGTGAAGATCTTATGAAGATTGCCATAGCCTCAAAGGTTGACGGGATCATTGTGTCTGCCAACGAATCCGAGGAAATGACCGAGCTTATCCAGGATGCAACGGCAAAGGGAATTCCTGTTGTAACACTTTACGGAGATAATACAAAGTCTGACAGACTTAGCTTTGTGGGAGTTGGAAGCTATAATATAGGAAGAGAATATGGAAGGCAGATATTTGATATCATCAAGGGAAAACGTCGGGAAGATTTTATTGAGTCTGAAACCATGGAAGAAAGAGAGACCATGCAGATCAGCGTGCTTGTAAATAAAGACTCCAGCGACAGCGGACAGAATATCATTATTTCTGCACTGCAGGAAACCCTTAGTCAGGAAAATGCCACAAATTCGGAATTCAATATTACCATAGTTCCCATTGACAATAAAAACGCCTTTTCAGTAGAAGAGTCCATCAGGGATATTTTTATAAGTGAAAGAGTTCCTGATGTAATAGTATGTCTTAATGAACAAAATACCATTTGTGCCTATCAGGCAGTTGTTGATTTTAATAAAGTCGGTGAAGTGGATATACTTGGATATTATGATTCGGAGTCAATAGTAAATGCAATAGACAGAAAGGTAGTATATGCCACGATCTCAATAGACACTGAGCAGATGGGAAAATATTGCATAGACGCCCTTTCGGATTACTATACCTATGGCAATACCAATCAGTATTACACGGCAGATATAAAGCTTATAAATAAGTCAAATGTTGCCAAATATCTGGAAAAGGGGGAAAAAGAACATGAGTAGATTTCTCAACCTTCCCTTGAGACGAAAGATCATAATCATATATATGGTGGCAAACATGATGATATTTATTGTAAACACTCTGCTTATTATGGGTATAAACAGTATGTCCGTTGAAATGGAGTTAGTATATCAGGATAACCGTTCCCTGAACAAATTATTTGAAGCTTTGACAGATGTGCAGGATAATATGACTGAATACCTTAGCTCAAAGACTACTGATTCCCTTGAAGATTATTACAGAAGCGCCCAGACACTTCAGAATCTTGCAGAGGAAATGAAGGGACAGATCTCAGATTTGTCCTTCAGCCGTATGAGAAGAAATATTCATAACATGACAGGGGGCTATCTTGAGGAGGTCTCCCAGACTGTTGAGGCAAAGCGGGGACGAAATGTTGAAAAATATCGTTCCCATTATGAAAACGCCACAGAACTATACAAGTTTATTAGCTCTTATATTACAAGTCTTAATAATGCACAGTTTGTAAGCAATACGGAAAATTATACAATGCTGTCAAATAACTACAGGGTCTTTGGGGCTTTATGTTTTTTGGTTATGGCTCTTGTAATGATAGGGAATGTAATCATTATAATCAGTATCATAAGTACCATTATAAGCCCTATGAATGAGCTTGCGGAATCCGCAAATAAAGTTGCTGAAGGAAATTTTGATACTACACTTCCCATGGCTTTATATAATGATGAGATCGGTATAGTAATATCAGCCTTTAACAAGATGGTAATCAGTATAAAGGAATATATAGAGAGATTAAGAGAGAGTATGGATAAGGAGAGAGAGCTGCAGGAGAAGGAGCTTATGATGGAGGCTCATCTTAAGGATGCTCAGCTAAAATACCTTCAGGCTCAGATAAATCCGCATTTTCTCTTTAATACGCTCAATGCCGGTGCTCAGCTTTCAATGATGGAGGGCGCTGAAAGAACCTACGAGTATGTACAGACTGTTGCTGATTTTTTCAGATATAATGTACAAAACCAGAAAAGCGAGGTCACCTTAAAGGAGGAGGTCACTTTAGTTGACAACTATATTCAGATCCTGAATGTGCGTTTTTCGGGAGATATACATTATAGCAAACAGGTTGATCAAAGGCTTTTGACCACACCCATGCCCAGTATGATCCTGCAGCCCATAGTCGAGAATGCTGTAAATCACGGAATAAGGGAGATGGGGGATCAGGGAAAGATAAAACTTAAGGTCTTCCGTGAGGATAAGGATGTTTGTATAAGTATAGAGGATAATGGTAAGGGGATCAGTGCCGAGGATATTGATAAGATTTTAAACGGGAACTGGCGGCACAAGGAGGATCAGTATGATAATAACGGGATCGGAATGGACAATGTTATCAGCAGACTTCGCCTTTTCGCCGGAAAAACGGATGTCCTTGACATAAGAAGCGAAGGAAGAGATAAGGGATGTGAAGTAATAATAAGGCTTCCGCTGGAATAGCTAAGATAAGGAGACATATATGTACAGGATCATGTTGGCTGACGATGAGGGAATCGTTATCGACTCAATGAAGTTTATTATCGAAAAAGAATTCGGGAGCAGCTGCGAGGTGGAGTTTGCAAAAACAGGAAGAAGTGTGATAGAACTTGCCGAGAGATTCAAACCGGATATAGCGGTGATGGATATTCAGATGCCCGGAATCAACGGTATAGATGCCATGAAGGAAATAAAGCGCTTTTCTTCAGGTACTGTTTTTATAGTTATGTCTGCTTATGACAAATTTGACTATGCAAAGGAAGCCATAAAGCTTGGAGTTCTTGAATATATAAATAAGCCCATGGACAGGATGAAAATAGTAAGCGTCCTGAAAAAAGCCATGGCCCGGATAGATGCAGAGCGCGAAAAAAGAAGTAATGAGCTCCTTATAAAGGAAAAGCTTGAAACCGTGGAACCGATAATAGAGAACGGACTTATCTATGATATCCTTTTGCAGGAGCATTTTGAAGAAGATATTGAAAGCTATAGAACAATACTTGGCATGGATGAAGACTATGGCTATATGCTGGCTATTGTCAGTGGAGACTCTCAGGAGGGTAATCACATGACAAATGCCGTTGGAAGCTCAGTAAAGCTTTCCGGAAAATATAAGGAGATAAGAGAGGGCGTAAAGGAATATTTTTACTGTAAAATAGGAAATGTAATGGCAAACAAGATTGCCGTGCTGATCCCCTATTCAAGTTCAAAAATGGAATATAACGATAGAAATGCACTGATAGAGCGTGCCAGAGAACTGGTAAGATATTTAAGAAAAAAGACAGATATAAGCTTTCGTATAGGGATCGGAGGGGTCAAGCCCTTAAAGAATCTTGGGGAGTCATATAAAGATGCCCTGAGTGCTCTTATAGAATCCACCGGAACGATAGCTCATGCGGATGACCTGCCGTTAAACTGTGATTATGAAGAGGATTATCCTATTGATCTTGAGAAACCTCTTTTTGAGGCTGTTTCAAAGGGTGATGTGAATGGGGCAGTGACTATTGCTGGAAAATATGCGGATTGGATGTGTAAAAGATCCGCAGACGGAGATCTTATGGCCATGAGGCTTAAGGTGCTTGAGTTTTCACTTTACGCAGAGCATCTTATGTTCCTTAACGGCGGTCAGACCTACAGATATAATTCAAGGAGCAACTATCTGCCTGAGATCATGGCACTTGAAAATGCAGATGAGCTTAAAAGCTGGTTTGTTACTAAGATAGCAGCCGCTGCTCACAATGTGAGAAACAACAGGGAGGAAAAGTCCACCGATATTATTAAAACAGCAAAAAGTTATATAAACGAAAATTTTGCTTCAGATATTTCCCTTGATGATGTTTCCCGGGTGGTAAATATCTCTCCCTATTATTTCAGCAAGATATTTAAGGAAGAGAGTGGGTTTAATTTTATAGAATATCTTACCAATATAAGAATTGAGAAAGCAAAAGAGCTGTTAAAGGAAAGTGATTATTCAATGAAAGAGATCTGTTCCAAGTGCGGATATACCGATCCAAATTATTTCAGCAGGAGCTTTAAGAAGAATGTAGGGGTGACACCAACGGAATACAAAGAGGGGAAGTAAGGGAAAAAAGATTTTTTAAAACAGTAAAAACGGAGTGAAATCTTATGGAAAAGAGTCCAAAATTCAAAGGGATATATTTTAGAAGGAGTCTTATATGGTTTTTGATCCTGACCTTAGCTGTCCTGCCCCTTGGGGGCTGTTCCGGTAAAGAGGAGGGAGTCAGTCCGGAAGAAAGCCAGGAAAAGAAGGGCGTACAGATAGGATTGTGTTTTGATTCCTTTGTAATAGAGAGATGGCAAAGGGACAGGGATATTTTTGTTTCTATGGCCAAGGAGCTGGGGGCAGAAGTAAATATTCAGAATGCCAACGGAGATATAAATGAACAGATAGATCAGATAGAATACCTTATAGATAAGGGAATGGATGTTATTGTCATCATATGCATAGATCCGGAAGCAGTGAAGGATTCCGTAAAAAAAGCACAGGAGGAGGGTATAAAAGTAATATCCTACGACAGGCTTATAAACGGAGCAAATGTTGATCTTTATATATCCTTTGATAATGAGAAGGTAGGGAGGCTTATGGGTAAGTCCCTTGTGGATAACGGCGTTATTGGTGATGATGTCATAATGATCTGCGGATCCCCCAAGGATAACAATGTGCATATGGTGGAGAGGGGATTCGAGTCCGTGATGAAGGCAAATGGAAACAGGGTCATTGACAAGGTATATGCAGATGGCTGGAGAGCGGAGGTGGCCAGTGAGTATGTATACAAAAAAATAGATATTGTAAGGAGAGCAGAGGCCATAATGTGTGGAAATGATGATCTTGCAAGCAGGACGGTTTATGCTCTTTCAGAGAAAAGACTTGCCGGTGAAAAGCTTGTTGTGGGACAGGATGCGGATCTTGAAGCCTGTCAGAGGATCGTAGAGGGGACACAGCTCATGACTGTTTATAAGCCAATTGAGAAATTGGCCCAGACCGCTGCTGTATGTGCTGTTAAGCTGGCAAAAAATGAGCCTATGACCGATGGGGACTTTAAGTTGACAACCTTCGATGATGGGGAGTCAGAAGTGCCTTATGTAAGTATAGAGCCAATCGCAGTCACCGATAAAAATATGGATGAAGTAATAATAAAAAACGGATTTCATTTAAAGGAAGATGTTTATTTAAATGTACCCGGTAGAATGAATCAAAAATAAAACTATGCATATTGCATAATAAAAGCTTCCGGTCAACACTAAATATTAGCATATTTTTAAAAAAATGGTTTATGTTAGCAAAAAAATGCTAGCACAGCCATTTTTTTTTGCTTTATAAAAGTAAAAAAATGAAGAAAGTATTAAATTTTTACTAATAAATATATGATAAATTATTAAATGTAGAGAACAGAAACAAAAACCTTATAATTAATTCTTAAAGGGAGGAAAACAAAATGAAAAGAAAACTTTTAGGTACAGTTCTTTCAGTTGCTATGGTTGCTTCAATGCTTGTAGGATGTGGCGGCGGAAGCGCAGCTCCTGCTAACGATGCAGCAGATGCTCCTAAGGAAGAGGCAGCAGCAACAGAAGCAGCAGCAACAGAGGCAGCTGCAGACACAGCTAAAGAAGAAAAGGCAGAGACACCTGCAGCAGCCGGCGGAGCAGGAGGCAAGGTTGGTGTAGCAATGCCCACAAAGGATCTCCAGAGATGGAATCAGGATGGTCTTAACATGGAAGCTCAGCTAAAAGAGGCAGGCTATGATGTTGACCTTCAGTATGCTTCTAACGATATTGCTACTCAGGTTTCACAGATCGAGAATATGATAAGCTCAGGAGCACAGGTTCTGGTTGTAGCTTCCATCGATGGTGATTCACTTGGAACAGTTCTTGCTCAGGCTAAGGAAGCAAACATTCCGGTTATTGCTTATGACCGTTTGATAATGAACTCTGACGCTGTATCATACTACGCAACATTTGATAACTATATGGTAGGAACAAAGCAGGGTGAATATATTAAGGAAAAGCTTGATCTTGACAATGCTGCAGGTCCTTTCAATCTTGAGATCTTCACAGGTGATCCCGGAGACAACAATGCAAGA
Source organism: Lachnospiraceae bacterium (assembly GCA_024680675.1). Classification (GTDB taxonomy): domain Bacteria; phylum Bacillota; class Clostridia; order Lachnospirales; family Lachnospiraceae; genus UBA2868. The sequence goes on from JAILBX010000254.1 coordinate 11,806, forward strand.
TTCTTCTACGGTGGTGCAATTGACGTACTTAAGCCTTACATAGATGAGGGCAAGCTCGTAGTTAAGTCAGGACAGGTTGACTTTGATAACGTTGCAACTGCTAACTGGGCAACAGAAGCAGCACAGTCAAGAATGGATGCTATTATCTCAGCTAACTATGCTGACGGAACAAAGCTTGATGCAGTTCTTTGCTCAAACGATTCCACAGCACTTGGTGTTACAAACTCTCTTGAAGCTAACTACACAGGTGAGTGGCCTATAATCACAGGTCAGGATTGTGACGTAGCTAACGTTAAGAATATGATCGCTGATAAGCAGTCAATGTCTATATTCAAGGATACCCGTGATCTTGCAGCTAAGACAGTTGAGATGGTTGACGCTATAATGAAGGGTTCAGAAGCTCCTGTTAATGATACAGAGACATATGACAATGGTACCGGTGTTATTCCTTCATACCTTTGCGAGCCTGTATTTGCTGATAAGAGCAACTATAAAGAGCTTCTTATAGACTCAGGTTACTATACAGAGGAAGACCTTAAGTAATAATTGCTGATAGCAGAATAAAAAAAATAGGGCGGGTCTATGATGGACCCGCCTTGTAGTGTAACTAACTTAACTAATTTAAATTTAATTGTAAAGGAGGGGTAATCTTGGCGAAGATATTGCTGGAGATGAAAAATATCACCAAAACCTTCCCCGGTGTTAAAGCTTTGGATAACGTAAATCTTCAGGTTGAAGAGGGCGAGATTCATGCGCTTGTGGGTGAAAATGGCGCAGGTAAGTCGACGCTAATGAGCGTGCTTAGCGGAATTTATCCGTATGGGACATACGAGGGAGATATAATGTATAACTCCGAGGTATGCAAGTTTAATGACATTAAGGACAGTGAAGCTAAGGGTATAGTTATCATACACCAGGAGCTTGCACTTATTCCTTACATGACAATTGCAGAAAATATGTTTCTTGGAAATGAAAGAGGAACAAAATTTAAGATTAATTGGAACGAGACCAGTGAGCTTGCTCGTAAATATCTGGATACTGTCGGGCTTAAAGACGGTACACAGACACTGATTAAGGATATTGGTGTTGGTAAGCAGCAGCTTGTGGAAATTGCAAAGGCTCTTTCCAAGAATGCGAAGCTTCTTATTCTGGATGAGCCTACCTCATCACTTAATGAGACAGACTCAAAGGCTTTGCTGGATCTGCTTATTAAGCTTAAGAAAGAACAAAATCTCACATCGATCATTATCTCACATAAGCTCAATGAAATCTCTTATGTGGCCGATAAGATCACGGTTATCCGTGACGGTAGTACGATTGAGACGCTGACAAAGGGTGTGGATGATTTCTCAGAACCCAGAATTATTAAGGGCATGGTTGGACGTGAGCTTTCAGATCGTTTCCCTAAGAGAGAACATCATGTGGGCGATGAGGTCATGATGGAGGTAAAAAACTGGAACGTTTACCATCCCTTATATAATGAAAGAAAAATTGTTAATAATGTAAGCATTAACGTTAAAAAAGGTGAAGTACTGGGTATTTCAGGACTTATGGGTGCCGGAAGAACAGAGCTTGCCATGAGTATTTTCGGTAAGAGCTATGGAGAGAATATCTCCGGGCAGCTTTTCATCAATGGACAGGAAGTTCATTTAAATACAGTAAGTGAAGCTATTAAGCATAAGCTGGCATATGTTACTGAGGATCGTAAGGGTAATGGACTTATTCTTTCAAACCCTATCAAGATAAATACTACACTTGCTAATCTTGATGCTGTAAGTAAAAACAAGATCATTGATAAGGATAAAGAATATGCAGTAGCAGTTGACTATAAGAATAAGCTTAAGACAAAGGCTACGACTGTTGAACAGAATGTAGGAAACCTTTCAGGTGGTAATCAGCAGAAGGTTCTTCTTGCAAAATGGATGTTTGCAGATCCGGATATTCTCATCCTCGATGAGCCCTCAAGAGGTATTGATGTAGGTGCCAAATATGAGATTTACTGTATTATTAATCAGCTTGTTGCTGACGGAAAATCAGTAATAATGATTTCCTCAGAACTCCCGGAGGTTCTTGGCATGTGCGACAGAGTGTATGTTATGAATGAAGGAAGAATTGTGGGAGAGCTTGACGGAAAAGATGCTACTCAGGAAAAAATCATGACTTATATTTTACAGTCATCCGGAAATAAGGAGGTAAAAAATGGATAAAGACCAGGTACTTGGCTTTTTAAAGAAAAATACGATGATAATCGTACTTATAATAGTTGTGGCGTTCTTCTCTTGGAGGACAGGCGGAGCAATCCTGCTTCCAATGAATGTTAGTAACCTTATATCTCAGAACGCATATGTGTTCATTCTTGCAACAGGTATGCTCCTCTGTATACTGACAGGTGGTAACATCGATCTGTCTGTAGGATCTGTTGTTTGTTTCGTAGGTGCTGTCGGAGCCATTCTTATGGTTAATCACAATGTTCCTATTTGGATCGCTATCATTGTAATGATCGTTATCGGAACAGCAATCGGTGCTTTCCAGGGCTTTTGGATCGCCTTTGTAAGAATACCTCCTTTCATTGTAACCCTGGCAGGAATGCTTGCTTTCCGTGGACTTTCAAACGTAGTGCTTAACGGACTTACAATTTCAATAAAGGATAAGACAGGATTCGTAAATCTTTTCGGTGGTGGAGCTGATTGTTATATTCATGATTTCTTTGGAAACGGATCTTTAAACCTTACCTGTCTGCTGGGTGGTATCGTTGCAACAGCAGTGTTTGTTCTCCTTGAGGTTTCAGGACGTATCAAGAGATCAAAGAAGAATTACGAACTTGAAAACTTTGCCGGCTTCCTTGGAAAATTAATAGTAATATCATTAGTTATCATAGTATTTTCCTATAAGCTTGCACAGCACAAAGGTGTTCCTACAGTTCTCATCTGGGTTATGGTAGTAGTTCTTGTTTATGGTTATATAACAAATAATACAACCGTAGGACGTTACTTCTATGCAGTAGGTGGTAACGAGAAGGCTACAAAGCTTTCCGGTATAAATACAAACAAGGTATATTTCCTTGCTTATACAAATATGGGATTCCTTGCAGCACTTGCCGGTATGGTAACCATTGCCCGTCTTACCTCTGCTCAGCCTACATATGGTCAGAACTATGAAATGGACGCTATCGGATCCTGTTTCATTGGTGGAGCATCTGCATACGGTGGAATCGGAACAGTACCCGGAGTTATAGTCGGTGCGGTTCTTATGGGTGTTATCAACCTGGGTATGTCACTTATGGGCGTTGATGCCAACCTGCAGAAGGTTGTTAAAGGTATCGTACTTCTTGCAGCCGTTATCTTCGATGTTGTATCAAAGCGTGGTGGAAAGATGATCGCAAAGAACTGATCAGTCTCTTCCTTAAATCAAGATATATCAGCGGGAGAAATGAGAAATCATTTCTCCCTTTTTTTATAATAAAAATGATCAGGGGATTAAAATTTATTGATTTTATTTGCTAATATGCAGATTATGGTTTAAAATGTATTCTATTACTTATTTAAGGGGCGCGATATGGAAAATAATGAACTTTCCTTTTATGTATGGATAATGATAATAATCGTTTGTTCATTTATCGGTTTTGTAGTTGAAAATCTGTGGCTGACCTTCAGATATGGTTTCATGGATAACAGAAATATGAATCTTCCCTTTTTACTGGGATATGGGCTGGCTATCCTGTTTATATACCATGTAATAGGGACACCTGAAAACAAGCCTGATTTTAAATACTTTATTTCCGTATTTTTGATCGTATCCCTTGGTGAAATACTTCTTGGACATCTGGTGGAAGAGATATGCGGGATTTACTACTGGGATTATTCATCCCTTCCGCTGCATTTAACAAGATATACGGACTTCTTTACAAGCACAGGCTTTGCTCTTCTGATCACAAAGTTTATGAGAAATGTATTTCCGGTAATAGTAGACATTATAAATGCAATTGATTCGGGATTTTTACACCTGCTGGCTATGTTCGGGATAACAGCGTTAATAATCGATTATCTGATCTCATTTACTTATATGTATAAGAACAGGGACTTTTACAGAAAATGGAGATTTGAGACAGGACTTGATATAAGCTCTAAACTGTTTAAATAAATATAAGTTTTATATAAATCAAAAAGATAACCCACCAGCTTCAGGTGGTGGGAGAAGCTTTTCGCAGGTGCCGGGTTCAAGCCCGGTACCTGCGGGATTGCGAAGCAATCTGATTTATAACGAGCAAATTGCGAAGAAATTTGCGAGGTTGACATAAATAAAGAGAGGGATAAAAAGAGGGAATGATGCATAAGCAGCACTCCCTCTTTTGCTTAGTATAAAGACGCTATGAGCATTTTGTAAAATTCCATTAACCTGGTATAAATCGAATATCCGGTTGCCGTTCCTTTTGCAGCAAATATGATAAGTACGACGATCATCATAAAAATCAGGATAAAGGGAAATACAAAAACAAGTCTGTCTTCAGATCTTTTATCGGAGCCCTTGAATAAAACCGCACACATATAACTCATGCCAAATATGCTTGCCAAGGGTATGATGGCCATAGCAGCATTTGGTAAGAAAAGACCCAGTATGGATGCTATAAAAAAGAAGGGCATCTTAATAAGGCAAAGGATGGATAGGAGGGAAAAAATATTTGCAAATCCTCTAAAAGGATGCTTTGCAATAGCAAGAAAGATCTTAAGTATCAATGCCACTAACAATATTCCAAGAAAAGCGGTAAGCAGTCCCGTTAAAAAGCCAAGAGCTTCCGGAAGGTTAATGGCCGGGTATAGCTCATAGAGAAAATTATTGGTTTCCGAAGAAAGATAGGCTATAAGCAGTTCCAGGTAGTCTGAAAAATAGGCTTTTGCCCCTTCGGATATGGAATCACCGTAAACAGGGATCTGTGAAATAAAATAGATGATAGAGCCTTCCAATAGTCTCAATACCTCGTCTGACATATTGCGAAGGCCTAGAGAGACTGATTTCCCCAGGGCAACAAAGGCTTGAATCAGCTGCTGGTTAAGGCTATGGTAAAGACAGAGAACATAAAAACCGCTTAACAAAGAATAAAGCAGTATTGCAAGACAGCAGGCTTTTGCAGGATGCCTTGTAACAAATTGAGGTCCTCTGCTTACAGGATATCTTACTACCTGAAGTAAAGATCCGATATCTGAAGGTCTTTTTTCTTCTGCAGCAGACTTGTTTTCCCTTGATTCATCACTTGCTGCAGCTTCGTTTATCAGCACTGTTTCCTCATTTGCCACAGCAGCAGCTTCTTTCACGGTGACTTCATTTACAGCATTATCGTTTTCAGAGCTTTTTTCTTCTTCTGCAGCTTCACTATCGGAAGAGGACATTTCATTTAAGCGATCTTCATTTGTATTTGCATCTTCTTTAGTAAGGGGGTTATTGATATCCATTTTTTTTCCTTTCTTTTATGATCTTATTGACAGGTCAAAATTACCAAAAAATTTGTAAAAAAGTAACTTATATTATTAAGAATACACTAAGAAAGATTGAATATCCATAGCTTTTTTGCCTTTTTAAAATGTTATGATTTTAGTGTTTCCATTATGGAACCTCTTATTGACCTAATTGAAAAATAGTTAGATAATAAGAATATTGTGTTATTTTATATTATTGGAAAAAATTTTTAAGGAGTAGGTAAATGAAAAAAATACTTGGAAGACTTTTAATTGTAATACCAATCCTCTGCCTTCAGATTTTCTGGTTTGGATTGATCTTTTATCTTTTTAGAGACCTGTCGGAATTATTGATGGTCATTTTACAGGTTCTGTCGGTATTATTCTCTCTGTACATCATATCCAATAGAGAAGAAGGTACATACAAGATCCTATGGCTGATAGTGATAATGTGTTTACCTTTTCTGGGAGCCTTTTTGTATCTTATTGTTGGAAATAAAGGAACCGGAAGACGTTTAAAGAAAAAGATGAAACCGGTTACTGAAGATTTAAAGGGGACATTACCCGAAAACAGTGATCTTATAAAGGAGATCAGTGAAAAGGATAAGAGAATTGCTCAATCCTTAAATCGTATTACCGAAACTACAGGTTTCCCTGTATATGCCTGTGATGATGTTAAGTATTATCCTTTTGGAGAGGATATGTTTGCGGATATGTGTAAAGAACTTGAAAAGGCTGAAAAGTATGTCTTTATTGAGTATTTTATCATACAGTCGGGTAAATTCTGGGATACCATGGTGGATATACTTGAGAAAAGGGCTGCAAAGGGAGTAGATGTAAGGGTTATGTATGATGACCTTGGCAGTATAGCAACCTATTCGAGAAGTGATGTATTAGAGCTTGAGAAGAAGGGTATAAAATGTATACCCTTTAACCCCTTCTTTTCACTTCAGACCCAGTTAAATAACAGAGATCACAGAAAGATAATGGTTATCGACGGTCGTGTTGCTTTCAGCGGCGGTGTAAATATAGCAGATGAGTACATAAATGAAACCCATCCTTTTGGAAGGTGGAAGGATATAGGATTCAGGATAAAGGGTGAGGGCGTCAAAAGTTATGCCTATATGTTTATAGAGTTCTGGAATTCCTTTAACCCTGCAGTACCTATTTCAAAAGAGGTCATCAATCAGAGCAGTTATGCAAAACCGGAAAAATATAACGGATATATTCTTCCTTATTATGATAATCCTGTGGAAGGTGATCCCACCAGTAACGTCTATTTTACAGAGGTCTTATCTCTTGCAACTGATTATGTATATTTCTATACTCCTTATCTTATGCTTGGAGATACCCTTTATGATGCTTTCATCAGGGCAGCTGAAAGGGGAGTTGATGTAAGACTTATACTTCCGGGAGTACCTGATAAGAAGCTTGTATATAGGATATCAAGAAGCTATTACAGGCCTCTTCTGGAAGCCGGAGTTAAGATTTATGAATATTCACCGGGATTTGTTCATGCCAAGGCTTTTGTGGCAGATGATGTATTATGCGGAATAGGAACCGTTAATCTGGATTACAGGTCTTTATTCCTTCATTATGAATGTTTCGCAACCTTCTACGATTCAAGCGTTGCAGCGGATCTGAAAAATGATATGAAGGCTTGTTTTGAAGAGTCAAGGTTTGTTGAACACAGAGATACTGACAGAAGATTCTTAGGTGCCTTCTTAGATGGTGTATTGAGGATCTTTGCACCTTTAATGTAATAAATACAAGAGTTGATCAGGTAAACCGGGAAGGGTTTACCTGATTTTTAAAATGGGAAGGAAGGAAAGTTAAATGAGCGCAGATGATAAGAGGAATACTACAGGGAATATTACTTTTGGAAAGCTTTCATTTCAGGCTTTACCGGAAATGTGGATATTTCAGATACTGGTGGCTATCGTTCTGGCCATACCGGGTGTTCTTTTGATATGGTTGATAAATTGGGTAGCAGGAAGCAGCGGAAGCGCCATTACGACGGCAAATATCGGAGCCTTTATCTTTAACTGGCGTTTTCCTGTGATACTTTTACTTGGGGCACTTCTTGTTCTGGTATACCTTGTACTTGAACTCTTTGCACAGATTTATCTTACAAATTATATTCTCACAGGAGAGAAGGCAAAATTTAAAGACTGTATCGGAAATGGTATAGAGGCAGTGAAAAAATTCTTTAATCCTGCAGGAATAAGGGTGATTCTCTTTATTTTTATCGCAGTTCCTTTATGCGGTGTGGGTTTTTCACTCAGCCTGTCCCGCTCCTTTTATATTCCAAACTTTATAATGGAGGTCGTTTTAAAGACTCCATTGTTTGCAGCAGCCTATATCGCAGTGATCCTGTTTTTTATCTGGCTGGCTTACAGATCGGTATTTATCCTTCATGCTGTTCTTTTGGATGATATGACAGTTTCCGAAGGAAAGAAATATTCTTTTAAGCTTGTTAAGGAGAACAGGGGCAGATTCCTAAAGGGCTTCTTTATCAATCTTATTGCAATTCTTGTGATCATTCTTCTTTCAAATATTATTTTTAACAAAATTCCGGGACTGCTTCTTGGGGGCTACGGAGAAAATCTTCCAAAGAACTATAGGGTCGATTTATGGTATAATATAATAAATGGTGAAGCCCTGTCAGGACAGGATCTTCAGATCATGGGCTATCGTATAGCAGCAGTCTTTGCTGTTTTGGTTGAAAAATATCTTTTTTCAGTAGTAACTCTTCTTTGCGGGGCCTATTTCATGCTGAACCTGAACCGTTATTATCTTCAGTACAGTAAAAAGGCCGGTGAGCTTTGGCCCGAGCGACCAAAGAAAGCCCGTTATATCTGGATGGTGCTACTGATAATACTGGTCTTTGTTTTCTTTGGGATCATATCAGTTGGACTGGGTATTAATTATAATCTTGTCTTTAGCAGAGAAGAGCCTGTAAAGATCGTGGCACACAGAGCCGGGGGAACAATGGCTTCGGAGAATTCCATCGAGGGACTTGAAAAAGCGATCGAGCACGGCTGCTATGCTTCTGAGATCGACGTTCAGCGTACAAAGGATGGCTATTATGTGATAAATCATGATAATGATTTTAGCAGGCTTACAGGAGTTGCAAAGGCGCCAAGTGAAATGACCATGGATGAGATCAAAGAGCTTAGGATCAAAGATACCACAGGAAACGGACAGCTTCTTCCGGTTGTAACTTTTGAGGAGATGCTGGATGTCATAAAGGGAAAAATAAAGCTATATGTAGAACTGAAGGGGCCCACTGCTGATAAACAGATGGTGGATGATGTGGTCCGTATAATAAGGGAGCATGACTGTGTAGAAGATACAGCGCTGATTTCCCTTGACTATTCTGTTATCGACTATGCGGAAACAAATTATCCGGAATTTGAAACAGGAACCCTCTTTTTTGCCAGTCTTGGTAATGTTGCAAATCTAAATTGCGATCTTCTGATCATGGAGGAGGAATTTTCTTCAGATGCAAAGATATGGGATATTCATCTTGCGGGGAAGAAGGTAATTGTGTGGACAGTAAATACCAGGGAAGGAATGTATAAATTCCTGGATTCCGACATTGATGCCGTGATAACGGATGAGATCCCTCTGGCAGAAGAAGTTCAGACAGAGCTTGATGCTCGAAGTGATCTCAAGGTTTTGGAAGATAAGATGCAGCTTGAGTAAGGGAAAGAGAGGATATAGAAATGAAAGATATAATCGTTAAATTTTTTAAAAAGGATGGTCAGGTATACGCTTTTCTGATCATAGGTATAGTCCTTATACTTTTTCCTGATATGATGACTGCAGTAGCCCCTTATGTTATCGGCATTGCACTTATAGTATATGGAACAGTAAACATCTTTGTCAGTTTAAAATTTCCCGATTCTGATGCAGATATGGGAGATGCAATAGTAAAGGTCATTATCGGTATTATTATTTTAGCTCAAAATGATAAGTCAATTACGACCCTTGGTATCATATGGGCCATGCAGTCCTTTACAGAGGTTGCGGAAGAAATTGAAGAATATCGTAAGGAGCGTAAGTTTCATGTTTCAAAGCTGATCTTTATAATCATTTCAATCATTCTTGCAGCGATGCTGATAATGGATCCTTTTGATCATTTCACTTTCCATGTTGTGGTACTTGGACTTGAAATGATAGC
>JAILBX010000275.1 GCA_024680675.1 Lachnospiraceae bacterium
AACCACATAAAATTATTACCCAGTGTTATATTATCCGTAAAGAAAAGCCTGAGAGTTCTTTTATGGTTAAAAAACTGTCTTAATGTAAATGCAACAACTATAAGAAATACCCAGAATATAAGGTTCATTATCAAAGCCATAATGGCTGAGAAAAAGATAATATCCCAAAGGCTGGCCTCGACTACCCTGTGACAGAAAAAGGTTTCATCTCGAGACTTCACGTCAATGGATATCCATAAGGGACTTCCTATATTCTTATCATATTTTTTCTTTAATTCCTTCTTTAAGCTCCTTATATCTTTTGAAATATCATCCTTATCCTGTTCAATATCTCCTCTTTCATCGTATTGAACACTTGGATCTAATTTTGCTGCCATATCCAAATATCCTGAAAAGGTCTTTGCAAATTCAAGAATATCTATCTTGGGCTCTCCATCCTCTCCATAGTAAAGAAAGCCCTCCTTGGGATCAAACCATATACCTGTCCCTTCGATATCCTTATATTCTTTAAGAAAATTTTCTTTTCCCTTAAAATGTTCAATTCCATGCTCATGCAGGATTTTTCCACTGCCATCCTTTATAAGATAGGAAGATCCCTGAGCATCTAAAAGCCGGTAAACCTCCTCAGAACTTAAGCTTTTCATCCCTCCCTCATACAGTCTTTCCATAGAAAGAGCTGCTGTGTACTCATTATTTATTTTTATTCTTAAGCCATATTCTATAAAAGAATTGATCAAAAACCACAGAGATGACAGAACTGCCATTGAGCAGACAGCAAAAAACAAAGAAAGCATCCAGCCTCTGCTTCTTTTCAATTCCCTGATAGTCCAATGTTTTTTTCTGGATGTCATATTACCCTCACCATCAAAAATAATAATTTACACAAATTCACAGATACATCATACCACATTTCTTATGACAAAGACTCAGTATTTTATTTTTTATTCACAATTATAAAAAAATGATATATACTATTTCCAAAATATTAACTGTTTTTGCTTATTATTGTGGAGGACATCAATGAATAAGAGCTTAAGAAGATCTGCAGGCTTACTGGTATTGATAGCTTCGGGGATATGTTTAAATCTTCTGCTTGGAAGAATTGCTTCCGGCTTCAATACACCGCTTTATCTTGACACCGTCGGAACAATGATAACTGCCGTGATAGGCGGATATGTACCCGGAATTGTGGTTGCTCTTTCCACAAATCTTATAAATGCAATACAGGATGATTATAATGCCTACTTTGGTATTATTAATGTACTGATAGCCCTTATCACTACATACTTCTATAACAAGGGGCTCTTTAAAAAAATCCGCTATATCCTCTGCTATATTCTTTTGATATCTTTTCTTGGAGGTATATACGGTTATTTCATAAGCTGGACCCTTGAGGGTTCTTATTCCGGCGGAATGGTACATGACATTTCAGCTTACCTTTCAGGTCTTTTGCATATTGATATTTTCTTTTCCGATGCCATAGCTTCTTTTATTATCGATATTTTGGATAAGGTGCCTTCTTTTATACTTGCGTCCATAATACTTAAATTCGTTCCCCAGAGTATCTTTTCTGAAATGAACTCTATAGGATGGCTTCAGACTCCTGTAGGAAATAAAGTTTTTAAACATATCAACAAAAACAAAAGCAGGGTGATATCAATTAAATATAAGGTCATCATTGTAATATCTGCCGCCTGCTTTATGATTGTCTTCATCTTGTCCGCGATCTCTTTAAGACTTTTTTCGGATTATTCCAAAAACCAGCATATCAATCTTGCAAAGCAGGCTGCAAATGCTGCCGTTCTTTGTATAGATCCTGAAATGGTGGATGATTATATAGCTCACGGAGAAGCTGTCCCGGGATATAGGGATACCGAAAACAATCTGGAAATAATTAAAAATGTGTCAAAAGATGTGGAATATCTTTACGTATATAAGATAAAAGAGGACGGCTGTCACGTTGTTTTCGACCTGGATTCAGCTGATGTAGAGGGGTCAGATCCCGGAACACTTATAGAATTTGATGAGGGCTTTACCCCATACCTCCCTGCTCTTCTTGCAGGGGATGAAATAGAGCCTCTTATAACTGATGACAAGTACGGCTGGCTGCTTACGGTATATGAACCTGTTTATGATAAAACAGGTAAGTGCAGCTGCTATGTGGGGGTTGATATCTCAATGCAGGATCTTAATGTATATAAGAAGAATTTCCTCATGAAATTCAGCTCCTTAGGCTTTGGCTTCTTTATCCTCATACTTGCATTAAGTCTTTGGCTTGCAAAATATCATATTGTTTATCCCATAAACACTATGGCTGAAGAAGCAGGTAAATTTGTGTATAACAGTGAAGAAGGACTGACAAATAACGTGGAACAGTTCAAAGAGCTGAAGATAAGGACCGGTGATGAAATAGAAAATCTTTACCTTACCTTTGTAAAAACCACCGAAGACAGTGTAGCCTA
>JAILBX010000280.1 GCA_024680675.1 Lachnospiraceae bacterium
TGGCATGGGCTCTCACTTTGATCCCCAGATGGAATCCGTTTTTATTGCTTGTCTTCCAGAGCTTGAAGCATATTATATGAATATAAAAACTTTTTGATCAAGATGAAATATAATATCAACACAAATTATCTAAACTAAAAGCCGGAGGGATTTAATCTCTCCGGCTTGTTTTCTACATTAAGATATATACTGATCTCTTTAATACTACCCTTATTGACCATAGGTTTCGATTAATTCCTTATAGGCATTAATATCTGCTCCAGTAATTGCTTTTCCAACCATCTCACCTTCACTGTTAACTAATATAGTAGTAGGAACAAACTTGAATTGCTTTAACTGTTCTGCAAGTTCATCATTTATCCTAAGATGACGGAAATTATCGGCACCACTTTCTTCCAATATATTTAATGCATCATCCACAGATTCATCACTATCCTCGTAAACGTCACAAACTATCCCAATAATCTGCATATTATCAGGCATTTGGGCGGCAATATCTGCCAATCCCGGCATCTCTTCTATACATGGTCCACAAAAAGTTCCCCATATGTTGACCAAGGTATATTCCTTATCCTTAAACACCTCACTTGTCACTGCTTCCCCATTTAAATCAACTGTATCAACAGTTAAGGTAATTCCTTTTGTATCACCACTATTAGCATTTCCGCATCCAAACATACATAAGCTTAAAATAAATAAAAGCCCTGCAATTATAGTTTTCCTGTATTTTTCTACAACATTCATCTTCTTTTCTCCACACATTATAATTATTATCTAAGGTAATCGGATTACATTCTGCTTATCATTTCGTGCCAAATATTCTGTCTCCCGCATCCCCAAGCCCCGGAACAATATAAGCATTCTCATTCAGACCCTTATCAAGGTGTCCTACATATATCTGCATATCAGGAAAAGCCTCAGAAAGACGCCTCAAACCTTCAGGAGCTGCTATTATACACATAAATTTGATATTTACTCCTCCGTGTTCTCGTATCATACGCACAGCGTCACAGGCAGATCCCCCGGTGGCCAACATTGGATCAGTCACCACAATTATCCTTTCATTAATAGGATCAGGTAACTTACAATAATATTCAACAGGATTATGTGTTTTTGGATCTCTATACAAGCCGATATGACCAACCTTGGCAGTAGGTGTTAATGCCAACAGTCCGTTCACCATTCCGAGTCCCGCACGTAAAATGGGAACTATAGCAAGTTTCCTGCCGGATACAACCGGTGATTTGCATTTTTCAATAGGCGTTTCAATTTCCACCTCTTCAAGAGGAAGATCGCTTAAAGCCTCGTATCCCATAAGCATACCTATCTCTTCAACCAATTTACGAAATTCATTAGTTCCTGTATGAATATCTCTCAACATTGATATCTTATGCTGTACTAAGGGATGAGTATTAATGAAAATATTAGATTTTTCCACATATTCCTTCACATTATTCCTCCTGTATACACTAAATAATTATTCCCAATAACTATTTTTTTGCTCAAACTCTTAAGGAGCAGGAATAGAAATAAAAAAGTTAAGATCCTGCTCCTTAATATCTGACAAAATATATTTTCTTATCTTTTATCAATAAAATTTTTACGAAGACAAACTATTACTATCTCTTTTTTACTTTAATTTTTATAGACTTTCTTATATTGCTGTTACAGTCAGCCCACACGGTAAGAGTAACTTCTCCTGCATTTTTTGCTTCTATATTGAAGTTAGAATGGTCATCTTCCTCTCCCTTTGAGATATTACAAGCATCACCGGATACCGAATAACTTAGACCTCTTACTGTAGCTGCTTTTCTACCATCTTTGCTAATTAGAGCATACCCTCTAATAGTAGTTGATTCACCAACATAGAGCTCATAAGATGAGATCTCATTGTAATCCTTATCGTAGAATCCTATTTCACTTGGCTTGCTGTAGGCAACTGTCTTGGTTTTACCACGTACCTCTCTTGTCTTGCCGGAAGCAGGATCTGTGTAATAGTAAATAGGGGTAACCTTATAGCTTCTTTCAGATCCAGATGAAAGCTTTGTATAATCTATGCAGGAAGTTGCAGCATCTGTTGTAACCTCATAAAAGCTCTCATTACCATATGTAACCTCAACCCTTGTTTGATACTTAGTGTCTGCCTCCTTAGAATTATATCCCCAGGTAAGCTTAGCTCCAGTATTTCCTGAATAATAATGTGCAGTAAGACCTGTCAAGGATAATGGTATTGAAACCACGGACTTCTTAGTAGCTGTCTTATTCACAGACTCTGATTTATCAGTAGCAGGCTGTATACGGTAATAATAATACTGGCCGGGTATAGCTGTTTCATCAATATAGGTTGCCTGAGAAGTCTTTTTTCCATCACTCGGAAAACTATGAATCAATTTCCAGTTACTGTCATCAGCACTTGGAGTAGAACCACCTTCTGTTACCTCAATTCGCTCTATATTGTATTTTGTAATAAGTTTAAGCAAATTCCATTTAAGCTGGATCTTACCTGTACTATAGTTTGTCGCCGTAAGACTCTTTACTTCTGAAAAAGTAGAAGTGGCAGAACCCACTGCAGGCTCGGAACAATCTGCCAAATTATAGCTTATATCCTCTTTAGCCTT
>JAILBX010000026.1 GCA_024680675.1 Lachnospiraceae bacterium
CCTGTCAATCCTTTGAGCATATACCACATCATAGCCTTCCTTCCATTTGGCTACAAGGTCTGTGATAACCTCCGGAGGATCCTGAAGATCCACATCAATAACAACGCATATATCACCGTCGCAGTTAAGAACTCCCGCCATGGTTGCCGCTGCCTGGCGGAATCTTCTGCTCATGGTAATAAGCTTTATATTGCGGTTTCTCTTCATATTGGTTTTTATTACCTGATATGTATTGTCAGTTGAGGGATCCAGACAGAAGATTATTTCATATCTGCACCCAAGATCATTCACAACCTTTTCGGTTCTTTTAAGAAAAGGGTCAATACCATTTTCTTCGTTATAAACCGGAACAACTATCGAAAGTTTATAATCTTCATAAACAGCCATATTATTTCCTCACTTGTTTTTCCTTGATTTAAAAAAGCAATAAATTCTCTTCGAGAAATTCCTGTCATTTAAAATAATACTACTTTTTATTTCAAATGACAGTATAACATATCAATTAGCCTGATACAAACAAAGTCAAACTATAAATTTCATGTATTTGAAATTCATTCTTTATTATCAGTCTTTCCTTTTCTTCCTTTCATATATGATCAAAAGGATCAGGGACAGGAGGGATATGAGGGACAGGGGTGTTCCGACCAGTATACCCTTAGGAATATACCTGAGTTCAAATTCGTGACGTCCCTTTGTTGCATCCACAGCCATGAGTCCATTTAATACATTTACCTTATCAACCTTTTTCCCATCCATATATATTCTCCAGTTTTCATCATAGGGAATGGAGAAAACCAGATAGCCCGAATCCCTCTTAAGATCAAGACTTCCCTTTAGGTGAGAACTTTTTACCTTATTCACATCCACCTTATCTATGGTAGCTTCTTCATACCATTCTTTAAGCTTTTCCGTATCCTCATAATAAAAATCATAATCACTTATCATGATCTCATCTTCCAAAAGATACACTCTGACATTAACCTCATCCCCCGGAAAGAACCATCCAAGCTCCCTTATGGACCATCCGTAGTCAGTAAAATAAGGCTCCTTTTCCATGCCGTTTATAACTATCTTTGTATCCTGTTTACTGTCACCGTCAAAATGCATGAAAATAAATTTGTAACTCCTTGCCTTGAAGCTGTATTCCAGATAGGATTCTTTTTCGGGATCCACGGCAATATATCTGTCCTCATCCTTTACCACATTATTTAAGGTGACCTTTACGTTGGTAACCGGCTGGTAAATATCAAAGCTTTTTCCGGTGAAGGAGGATGCTATATCATTCTGATAGGCAAAGAGGTCTCCGCTATCCTCCAGGTTTATATCCTTAACCTCCTTATTCATAATAAAACCAAGGGGCAGGGCGTATGGATTTTCATATACGTATTTGCTTCCATATTCAAGGCTCCTTGGATATGGCTTGGCATATTCATCAAATTGGGAAAGTATATATTTAACCCCCATAAGACAATCTGCAAAGGAAGTACTGCCGTATCCGTAATAAGCCCAGTTGCCATTGTTTCTAAAGCCTAAGGAGCCCATAAATTCCTTGGGGATCTCTGTTTCACAGGAGCTGAAATGGGACAGCCCGTTATAGCCAAAGAGCATGGCATCATTATTGCTCCTTCTGTAAAGCTTCTCTATCCTGAAAAGCTTTTCATTACTATCCAGGCGGCTTATTATGTTCCCGGTCTCATCCAGGTAATCCTGAAATTTTGCAAGGTCGTAATCATCTGTTTCATTAAACTCAGGGAAGTATTTGATAATAGAATTGGAGGCGTTTACCATTGAGTCCCCACACTGAAGAACAAAGAGACCCATTATTATGGGAACAACATAGCTCCTGCTTCTTTTTGTGTATCTTACCACGCAGAGAACCGCAATAAGCATTGCAAAGCTTATCATTATCTGATATTTGCCTACATATTCACTGTGTCTTAATACAAGATAGGCTGAATATATCGCAAATCCAAGCACAAGAGCCAGCAGGTATCTCAATCTGATATAGCCCGGTCTGTTGACAAAGCATTTATAGGCAATATATATAAGAAAGAAGGAAAAAAGGAAGGAGTTCCTGTAGGGGAAACCAATGGGGTAGGAAAAGCCATGCCATACAACACTGAAGCTGTCGATCCAGAAGCTCAGGAAAAGGAAGAAAAATACCAAGGCGGAAAGAAGCTTTTCTCTTCTGCTTATTCTTTTATTAAAATAATATAATATTCCCAAAGCAGTAGCAGCTACCCCGCTGTATATGAGGGGAAGCCCGTCGGAAACATTCCCGTTAAAGGCAGAGTTATAAAGTCCCGTAAAGAAGTCCAAGGGATTAAAATTTAAATTAAAGGCAAAAAAATGTCCGAATCTTGAGTTGCTCTGTCCCTGCAGGGGAAAGATGGCGCAAAGGAGACCTACAGCGGATATACCTACTGCCAAAAGAGAGGTCAGGGCATAGATGAAGAAGATCTTTATATTTTCCTTTATCTCTTTAAAGGTAGAATAGCTGCTAAAATAAAGATAGGCAAAAAAGAGGATTGAGAAGAGACATTCCATGTAGCCTATGTAATAGTTGGAAACAATAGACAGAGCCAGGGTTATGATATACAAAATACTGATCCGCCTGTTTTCAAATATCCTGTAAAGCCCCAGAATGAAAAGGGGCATAAGAGCAATATTAAAGAAGTACTGGGTACAGTTAAAATATCCCATAAAAAAGCCGCTGAAAGCATAGGCTATGGAAAATATGAGAGATGCCCACCTGCCTCCGTAGATTTCCGTAAGCATTATATTGAAATTAAGAGATGCCATAGATAGCATGATCATGGATATGATCAGCAGACCTGCAGGCAGATATTTGTTTGGTACAAAGGCAAGAAGTAAGACAAAGGGGGAGCTGCAGTAGTAGGCTAAAAGGCCTGCCATATCTCCTCCGAAGGTCTTGGAAAAGGTATAGAAAATATCATCATTTCCAAATAATATCTGCTTAAGATATCCGTAGTAGTCAACAAACTGATATCTCATATCCGCCATTAGTATGGATTTGCTTCCAAAGGGAGAAAAACCATATTTAAGACTTATCAAAACCATTATCGTAAATGGCGTTAAAAAAGCCAGCAGATTATTTATTACTTTTTTCTTGCTAATTACAATGTTATTCATAGACCTCAAAAATGCCTTATCAATAGTTATTATTTTTTATTTACAAGAGGAAGACCTTTTAATCTTTGAAGGGATCTCTTGAAGTATTCTTCAGACAATTCGCAGCCAAGAAAGCTTCTGTTCTTATTATAAGCGGCAAGGGCTGTTGTTCCCGATCCGGAAAAGCAGTCCATTACAAGATCCCCTTCATTTGAGTGCTTAAGGATCAGTTCTTCTATCAGAGCCAGGGGCTTTTGAGTGGGATGAAACCTTCCTCTCTCCCTGCATATGGAATACTTATATATTCCATTGTCATACTCCGAATTAAAGGTTGGCTTCTTTCCCTTTACTGCTGTAATGGCGATCTCTCTTGCATTGGTCAGATAGTTGGTTTTACTGTTTAAGGGAACCGGATTTGTCTTCAGCCATTCTATAAAACGCAGCTGTCTGAAACCCGCCCTGTCATAATAATCCTTTAATGTGGTTATCTTCCAGAGGTCATAAAAGCATATTATGGTAGCACCGTTTTTTAATACTCTGTATGCCTCCTTTATTACCTCTTCCAATCCGCAAAATCCAAAATCCCATTCTCCGAAATCCATTGAGACTCTGAATCTGTCGGTATTCTTTCCCGTTTCCCCACCTGCCTGAAAGTTTGTTTCTCTTGAGACCTCATAAGGCGGATCTATGAGAAAAAGGTCTACGGTTTCATCTTCTATTTTTTTTAGGAAATCAAAACAGCTTTCGTTGAGAAGAACTATTTGTTTTTCTGCCATGAGATACTACCCTTATGCATTATATGATACACACCCTTTTATCATGTATTTCCCTTTATAATTATATAATATTTCAAGGTTTTGGGGAACAAAAAAAGAATAGGAGGTAAAAATTTCCGACTCATAACAAAAATAATCAGGATAAGATCTTTCCTGATTATTTTTATTTGACGGAGAAAGAGGGATTTGAACCCTCGCGCCGCGTGAACGACCTACACCCTTAGCAGGGGCGCCTCTTCAGCCTCTTGAGTATTTCTCCAATGCCTGAATAAACTAGACAATATTTAATTGACAAAGGGTATTATACTAAACGGAACATTTTTTGTCAATCACATCTACCATTTCCCCTACATTCTTTAATTTTACCACTGTTTTCATATCAAATCTGATATCAAATTCCTCCTCGACAGCCTCGATCAGGGTAATATGGATAAGGGAATCCCAGCCCTCCACATCGGCTGCTGTAGTCTCATCAGCTACGGTTATTGATTCATCATCAAATACGTCCCTGAATACTTCGTTTAATCTTTCGTAAATTTCTTCTCTCTTCATTTTCAATTCACCTTTATATAATTATTTTGTTTTTTATAGGAATCCTTCACCTTAAATTCCCATACTGTGTTACCGCTTTCATCCTCCGAGAGCTTTTCGAAGCCCATCTGCTTATAAAATTCCTTTACCATTTTATTTTTTGCAGTGGGATAAAAATATCCCTTTATGGTCTTTATGCCCTTGGCCAAAGCCTTTGACACAAGCTCATCCATCATGGCATACTCCATATCTCTCTTTAAAACCCTGCAGCTCATTATCCAGAGATCCATGTTAAGAATGTCTCCATTGATATGGCCTATCACTACCGACACAACTCCGTTATCTCCGAACTTATCCTCAAGCTTTCCGTAAAGATCTATGTATTCATCAGAAGCTGATACCTTTTCTATCTCGGCTCTTGTGTATCTTTTGGTGGTAAGGTTAAACTGGTTACTTTTATTGGTAAGCTGGGCGATCCTGTCAAGATATATAGGTTCAAAGCCCTTTATTGTTCCCTTCATATCCAGACTCAAAAGGTATTCCCCATAGTCTGCAAAGCTGGCCTCCAGCTTCATCCTTTCCATATTTTCTTTATACATCTTATTTCTTTTGGCGTCATCAGCCGAAAGCTTTGTGACCTCAAAGAAGCCGGATCTGTCTATTACTCTGATATAATCCTCAACACTTCCGATCTCAGGAGCCGGCATATCCAACTGGGCAGAAACTATCTCCCTTTCCGCCGGATTGTCATCCACAAATACAAAGGATTCGGGCAGCAGGTTAAGCTCCCTTGCAATATCCTCCACATTTTTGCTCTTGGGATCCCAGTTTGCCTTGATATCAATAAAATCGTCAGGCTTTAAAACACTGTCCGGATGGTTTAAGCCCGCAAGGGCATTCTCCTCTTCATTCTTGGAGGCAATGTTTAAGATCACTCCTATATCCTTCTGTGCTTTTATATAGGTTTGGAACTCAGCATAGACCTGTCCCATTGATGTCTCAGGTCCGATCTCTATGTTTTCCACCCCGTCATCTCCGATGATCCCTCCCCAAAGGGTATTATCAAGATCAAGCACCAGGGATTTTTTATTTTTTCCATAGATGGATTTTATGATGTTGCTGACACTGAAGGCCAAAAGAGGAATAGCTTCCATAGCCAGTGAGTATTTATACATGTGCCAGTAAAGTGGATTTGACCATACATCAAGTCCATAGGTGGATGAAAGATAGTTTATATCCTGGATAAAGAAGTCCTCTGTCTCCTCTGCATAAGTGGCAAATTTTTCATTGAGCCTGTTTATGTATCTGACTCTTCCATGAATATCGGTGGCATCGGAATTTCCCAATAATCTGTAATAGGGGTATTCAAAATTGTTCTGTATTATGGGACAGTTATAATCGGCCTTTGCCTTTTCCCAAAGCTTTAGGAAGTGCTGGTAATCTGCCTCAAGACAGCTGTTTACCTCTTCCTTTGTCATTCCCTGAAGGGGGAAATTCCTTATGTTTCTGTTACTTGTGTGAATGTATATGATGTCCGGGGAAAAGGCCTTGAGCTCTTCATTTTCAAACATGACATCTTCCCAGTACATGGCATATTCACTTTCATAAAACTCCGCCTTAATACCCTGATCCAATAAAAAAAGATCCATTATGGCGATGATATCATGGGTGGTAGAACCTCCAAGAACAGCTATCTTTTTTTCGATAAACTTTTTTCCCGATCCCAAAAGCTGTCTTTTTATGGATTTTTTCTTTTTTATGATGTAACCGCTGTCAAAAGGGTATTGTAGTTCCTTCATAAAATTCTCCCTTATATTTACTGATGCTTTTAAAGCTCTTCTTCTTTTTTTTCTGCTATACCGCTTCTTCTTTCAAGAGCAGTGATAATATATGTGCCATAGATAAAGTCTATTATGGCAACGGCAGGTATGGCAAGAAGAATTCCTATGACTCCAAACATCTTACTTCCCACTGCAATTCCGATCAGTATCCAGAGTCCGGAAACTCCCAGGGAATTGCCAAAGAGACGGGGCTTTAT
>JAILBX010000042.1 GCA_024680675.1 Lachnospiraceae bacterium
TTATTTAAGCTATGGTTTCTTAATGGGTATAGGCCTTGGAACAGGATATCTTTCACCCGTAAAAACTCTTATGCTCTGGTTTAAGGATAATAAGGGTCTTGCAACAGGTCTTGCAGTTGCAGGCTTTGGTGCCGCAAAGGCTATCGCAAGTCCTATAATGACAAAGATCTTAGATGCTTATCCTGACGGAAGCGGTGTCTACAAGATGTTTTGGATCCTGGCAGTTGCATATTTTATAATGATGTTTGTTGGTCATCTTCTCCTTGCAAAGCCTGCAGACTGGCATGAGCCTGCAGCATCGGATAAGACTCCCAGCACTATGGATGTTATCAAATCAAAACCTATAACCAATTACATTGGTATCTGGCTTATGTTCTATATAAACATAACATGTGGTCTTGCTCTTATTTCCCAGGAAAAGTCAATAGTTAAATGTGTGGGTCTTGTGGCTTCCGCCGGACTTATCTCTTCAATATCAGCTGTATTTAATGCAGGTGGAAGACTTGGCTTCTCAACCTGGGCTGATTACCAGAAGGACAGAAATACTATTTATAAGATCATATTCATACTATCAATCGTGGCAACCACTCTTGTAATAATAACAAAGGGTATTTTAAACGGGGAAGGAAATGCCCTTCTTATCACCCTTGATCTGATCCTTATATTCGTTGTTAACGCAGGATACGGCGGAGGCTTCTCCAATGTACCCACGCTTTTATCGGATCATTACGGAATGGGAAGCATAAGCGCTATCCACGGTCTTACTCTTTCAGCCTGGGCTATAGCCGGTCTTACCGGAAACCAGGTGGCAACCTTCATCGTTAATCATACAGGTGAGTTCATTGAGCATGACGGGGTTATGATAAATCCTGTGGGATATCAGAATGTTTTATACTTCACTATAGTTATGTATATAATCGCTCTTGTGATCTGCTTTGCCTTTGTAAGACCAAGCGGTAAGGCAGCTAAGGAGAAGGCAGCTAAATAAAGGAGGCTTAATATGTATTATGAGGGTAAAATCTATCTTGGAAAGTCAGGAGTCGAAAAGATATATATCTGTCCCAAAATGGCCAACAGGCATGGAATGATAGCCGGTGCCACGGGAACAGGTAAAACTGTTTCCCTAAAGGTAATGGCTGAATCCTTCAGTGATGCAGGTGTTCCCGTATTTTTGGCCGATATAAAAGGTGATCTTTCGGGGATGTGTATTCCGGGCACGGAAACGGAAAGCCTGAAGGAAAGAATAGACGAGTTCGGATTGAGAGAGGATGGTTTTAGCTTTAAAAAGTTTCCATCATCCTATTGGGATGTCTATCAGGAAGTTGGAATTCCCTTAAGGACCACCATATCCGAGATAGGTCCTATACTGCTCTCAAGAATACTTAAGTTAAACAATACCCAGTCGGATATATTGACTGTTATCTTCAAAATAGCAGATGATGAGGATCTTTTGCTCATAGATACAAAGGATCTGAAGGCTATGTTGAATTATGTGGGAGAAAATGCCAAAGAATACAGCCTAAGCTACGGTAATATAGCAAAGACCAGTCTCGGAGCCATTGTAAGGGCGGTCATTGCTTTGGAGGCTGAAGGAGGAGAGCTCTTCTTTGGGGAAGAGGCTCTTAATATAACCGATTGGATGAGGACCAACAGCGAAGGTAAGGGTTATATAAATATTTTGGAATGCGAAAAGCTGGTTAATAATCCTACCATGTATTCCACCTTCCTTCTATGGATGTTATCGGAGTTATACGAAAGCCTTCCGGAGGCAGGAGACCTTGAAAAACCAAGAATGGTATTTTTCTTTGATGAGGCCCATATGCTTTTCCAGACCGCATCGGATGAGCTGCTGGAAAAAATAGAACAGATAGTAAAGCTCATAAGATCCAAGGGGATGGGAGTTTACTTTATAACCCAGAGTCCCAAGGATATTCCAAACGGAGTTCTGGCCCAGCTTGGAAACAAGGTTCAGCATGCTCTCAGAGCCTATACTCCTGCAGAGCAGAAAGCGGCAAAGTCCGCAGCTGAATCCTTCAGGGAAAATCCTGAGTTTGATACCTATGAAACTCTTACAAATCTGGGTATCGGAGAGGCCCTGGTATCAACTCTTGATGAGGACGGAGTTCCTTCCATAGTTAAAAAGGTAAGCATACTTCCGCCTCAGAGTCAGATGTCTCCCGCAGACGAGGGAACAAGGCAGGCTGTGATAAATTCTTCAGAGTTTTCCTTAAAATATCAAAATTCCATAGACAGAGATTCTGCTTACGAAAGACTGAACCTTAAGAGGGAAGAGGAAGAAAAGAAGGAAGAAGAGGAAAAGGAAGCTGCTCTTAAGGAAAAGGAAGAGGCAGAAAGGAAAAAGCAGGAAGAGAAGGAAAGACTGGCCAGGGAAAAGCAGGAGCAAAGGGAAGCCGAAAGAGCTCAGAGAGAGGCTGAAAAGGCAGAGGAAA
>JAILBX010000055.1 GCA_024680675.1 Lachnospiraceae bacterium
AGATAATTAACCCCTGATCTATGGGAAATAAAAGGGACATATAGTGTGCTATATTCTATTTGTAAGATAAATGAAGCAAGGCTTATTCAGAGAAAGAGAGGAATAGAATATGAGTGCAAATTTATGGGTTTACTGGGCAAAGAGATTACATATAGTTGACGGAAACAATAAAGACTGGTACGGATATTGTGATGATATAAGTAATGAGTGTGATCTTAACGGTGATTCGATCATCCTTGAAACAAAGAACGGCTATGTTGAACTGTTTCGCAGCAATATAAGGCTTATAGAGGCCTGTTAGTAATAAAAGATCAAATAATAACCTGTGTCCGGCTCTTCAAGGGTCAGGCTTTATAAGGTAGGGTTTGGAGTATGCTGGATAGATTTGGAAGAAATATAGAATATCTTAGGATTTCCGTTACGGATAAGTGTAATTTAAGGTGCAGATACTGTATGCCAAGGGATGTGGTATCTGTGCCTATGAAGGATATACTTACCATTGAAGAGATAGTCTATATTGCCGGCATAATGACAGAGCTTGGGGTAAAAAAGATCAAGATAACAGGGGGAGAACCTCTGGTAAGACGAGGCTGCTGTGAGCTTGTTAGAATGCTAAAGGAAATGGCCGGAGTAAAGCAGGTTACCCTTACCACAAACGGAGTTCTGCTCAAGGGCTATCTAAAAGAGCTTAAGGATGCCGGACTTGACGGAGTCAATATAAGTATTGATACTCTGGATGAAGAGCTTTATAAAATGATTACAGGAGCTGATGAGCTTAAGGCGGTATTGTCCTCACTTAATGAGGCCTTAAGCTATAATATCCCGGTTAAAGTAAATACGGTTTCGGTTGATTGGGAAAAAATAGGAGGGGTAAGCCACAGGGAAGGCTCAGAGTCTTTATCGGAGCTTATGAGGCTTGTGGAGTTTGCCAGAGATAAGGAAATCTGTGTAAGATTTATAGAAATGATGCCCTTAGGCTATGGCAGGGACTTTCCCTCTGTTCCTCATGATCTTCTCATACCCTATATAAAAGAGAAATATAAGGGAATGGAGCTTGATGAGGGTGAATACGGGAACGGTCCTGCCAGCTACTACAGTATTCCGGGCTTTAAGGGAAGGATCGGATTTATCAGTGCCATAAACAATAAATTCTGTGACAGCTGTAACAGAGTGAGACTTACAACAAAGGGATATCTTAAAAGCTGCCTTTGTTATGATAACGGGGTTGAGCTTATGGAGCTGTTAAGGTCGGATAGAAAAGAAGCTGAAAAGCATGATAAAATAAAGAGTCTGATAGAAGAGGTGATCTTTAAAAAGCCTAAGAAGCATAGCTTTGAAGATCCTGGAAGGATTTCGGAAAGAAATATAATGTCCCGTATAGGAGGCTGATGAAAGGTAGAAGGTTGGCAGTGAAAAATGGGACTTACTGTGGATATAAAAAAAGAATTTGAGGACTTTTCCCTGGAAACGACTTTTTCCTGTAAGGGAAAGAGGATGGGAATACTTGGGGCCTCAGGCTGTGGAAAGAGCATGACCTTAAAATCGATAGCCGGTCTCTTGAAGCCTGACGAGGGCAGGATAGTCTTTGACGACAGGATATTTTTTGATTCGAAGAAGGGTATAGATATCAAGGCAGACAGAAGGAGGGTAGGCTATCTCTTTCAGAATTATGCCCTCTTTCCAAATATGACTGTCTGGGAAAATCTGAAGGCTGCCATGGCAGGAGCTAAAAGGATAGCAGCCCTTTATAAAAAAAGAGAATATAAAGGGGATCTTAGCTCGAAAAAAAATAAGGATAAAGAGTATTTAAAAGACATTCTTAAAAGATTTGGGCTTGAAGATGTGAAAGATCATCGCCCCCTTGAGTTATCGGGAGGTCAGCAGCAAAGATGTGCCCTGGCAAGGATGATCATTACGGATCCTGAATTATTGCTTTTGGATGAGCCCTTTTCGGCGATGGATTCCTTCCTTAAGGAGGGAATGAGAATGGAGCTTATAAGATTTTTGGATGAGTATGATAAGACAGTGATCCTTGTTAGTCATGACAGAGATGAAGTATATCAGATCTGCGATCATTTGCTGCTTATGGACAGAGGAAGGATCATAGAAGAAGGAAGGACAGAGGATGTGTTTAAGCATCCCGGTTCCCTGGCCTCTGCAAGATTAACGGGATGCAGGAATATAACAGCTATAGAGATTCTTTCGGAGCATAAGATACGGGCTCTTGACTGGGGAGGAATTGAACTTTTTACTTCAGAAAGAGTCACAAAAGACCACAGGTATGCAGGAATACGGGCTCACGATTTTGAAGCCGGGGAAAGGGGGGAAAATATTATTCCTGCGGGAAGGGCAAGTATAAGTAAGCTTCCCTTCGAGTGGTATGTAACTTTAGAGAACGGATTATGGTGGAAGCTTCCAAAAAGGCTTGAGGAGGTAGCCGCTACAAATATCCTTCCGGAATATATAAGTATCGCTCCTGAAAAGATAATACTTATGAAAAATTAAATAATTATTCTTCGAGCTCTTAAACCTAAGGTTTTGTAAAAAGCTTAATATGAGCTATGGTTTTAGAGCCGGCAGCCTTTAGGTGCTGCCCGGGTTTAAGGTGAAAACCGAGAGCCATCCGCAGAACCATATTGCATAAGCAAAATATAGAATGGTTCTATTGAAAAGGAGAAAAAATGAGAAAAGTTACGGCATTAATATTAGTGCTGTCTATTTGCGTATGCGC
>JAILBX010000084.1 GCA_024680675.1 Lachnospiraceae bacterium
CATAAGATCCCCTATATCTCCTGGTCTGACGGAACTGCATACTCAGAGAGAAACATAGGCTTGCTTCAGAAATATGCAAGAAAATACATTATAAAAAATTCAAAGGCCTTCATCGCAAGCTCCTCTAAAACAAAAGAAAACCAGATCCTTTTAGGCGCAAGGGAGGATAAAATCTTTATAAGCGAATTATCCATAGATCTTAATAACTACGCCAAGGCCGGTCTTGACAGGACACAAAACAATAATCTGATATTCGTTGGAACCCTTATAGAAAGAAAGGGACTTGATCTTCTCTTTGACGCCTTAAATCTCATACAGGATACAGACTGGAGGCTTTTTATCGCAGGAGAAGGGCATGACAGGGACAAGCTTGTTCATTACGCAAAAGAACTCTCCCTTGAGGACAGAGTCGAATTTAAAGGATTTGTTGCAGGAAAAGAGCTTATCAGGTTGTATGAAAACAGCAGTATTTTTATCCTTCCAACCAGAGAAGACTGTTTTGGCCTTGTTATTTTAGAAGCTATGTGCTGCGGCCTTCCCGTCATATCTTCAAAATATGCGGATGGCGCCTATGATCTTATAGAAGAAGGAGAAAACGGCTATATAATAGATCCCTGTGACCCCGTTACATTTTCCGAAAAAATAAAAAAGCTCCTTAATGATAAGGAACTCTGCCGGAAAATGGGAAAAAGAAGCAGGGAAAAAACCGGGGAATTTGATTTCAGTATAACAGGGAAGGCATATATCGACGCCATAAACTCTGTTTTTTAATCATGTAATCCTGCTATCTTCCGAGAAGGATCCTTATATATGGCGTAAAGCTGTGTAAAACGGCGGCAGGAAGTCCAAAATTCTTATTAATATAGTGAAACCAGGGACCAAAGGGGGCACCCTTTACATTTTCCTTTGCTCTTATCCTTTCCCTGATTCCAAGACTTTTATCATACCATCCGCCCTGCATTGGATTATCAATGCAGATCCCAACATATTTATCATAGGTTTTTATCAAAAATCCACGTTTTGAGATACTGAAGCCGTAATCGAAATCTCCGAGAGAATGGATGTATTTTTCATCAATATTCGGGACAGCCTTAAAAATATCATGTGGTATAAGCACACAGTTTGCATTAAAGGTATCACAGGTTTCTCTGTCGTCTATGCCGATCTGACTGTATTTTATACCCTTTTCATATCTTATCGCGCCATATGACAGCCTGCCTTCCGTATCGGAAGTACATCCTACCAAAACTCCTTCATCCCTTCTCTCATATATCCTTTCAAAATATTCAACCATGCTGTCTATAATACCGTCATTAAAGGCAACATCATCATTTATAATGAGATAATAGTCAGAATCCGTATTATCAAGGGCATATGAAATACCAAGCCGCATACCGCCGGAATAATAGAGACCTCCCGTTCCTTTTAGGAGTGTTATTATAACACCCTGCTCTATAAGCTTATGTATCTCCAGAGGGGTTTGATCTGAGCTGTTGTCATCAACCGCTATAAAATTAATTTCACTTTTATCGTTGGTATAATTAAGACTTTTAATACAAGATATGGTTTTTCCACACCTGTTAAAACAGGTAAAAATAACTGTGATCTTATTCATTATCATTCCACATTTGTAGCATAAAAATATAATATAAGCGAATTTGTGTAACTATGTACTGATAAAATTATAATATATGTGTTTTTGTGTGTAAAGAGAAGTCCAACTTACAAATTTAACTCAGTCGGAGAAATCCTCCACCTCTAAGTGTCAACGTAGGTGGAGGGTATAACAAACTATACTTAGTCGGTGTACAAGCTCCGACTTAAGTTAAACGATTATCGAGGATGCGCACGGATTCGGATAGGAAATATGTCTCTGAGAATAAAATATATCAAAAACAAAAAAAAGATGGTACAATTCATATATTATATATCATATTTCCTTTACCTTCTCAATTGTCATGAATTTAAAAGAAACTGTAGATGAATGCAAAAATATTATAAAAAGTGTTCTGCCCTATGTGATATTACTTTTAATATCATTTTTATTTCTGCTATTCTTTTCTCTCTGGACAAGTCCCTTTTATAAAAACTGGTACGGGTGTGATGCAAGCTTCTTTACGATGGTAG
>JAILBX010000107.1 GCA_024680675.1 Lachnospiraceae bacterium
TAATCTCATTTGACTTTGACATAAGCAGAATAACCGATACTTGCATTGCTATCG
This sequence comes from Lachnospiraceae bacterium, assembly GCA_024680675.1. GTDB lineage: Bacteria > Bacillota > Clostridia > Lachnospirales > Lachnospiraceae > UBA2868. The sequence goes on from JAILBX010000107.1 coordinate 55, forward strand.
CTATCCCTATGTTCATCATGATCTTTATTGCAGTACCACCCTGGAAATATAACTCTACATTGTTTTTAAACAAAATGTCAGCGACCCTAAGTATTATGAATATCGTCGCAAGTCTGACATACCTTCCAAAAAACTTTTTAAGATATCTGAATCCAGGTGATCTTAATCCCTCCTGATAGATATCTGTGATCGCAAAAGGCACAAAGAATCTGGTCAGGAATATCTCAAAACATATGCTAAGATACATAATGACTGCTACCAACTGAGTAACAAAACTGATTATAAAAGGCAAAATAAGCTGGATGACTGCCTGACAGTTCCAAAAAAAGTGACCTGTTTTGGCACCTGTCATAGTTTCTAATATCTCTTCACACTGCTCATCGCTTAACGCATCAAGCGGCATCTCTTTAAACCCAACTGCTGCACTAAATATCTCTAATCCAAGATTAACAATAACCTCCAGTATTTTAGGTGTATTTATTAAAAGAACTCCTACAATACCAATTTCCGCCACTATCTGAAAAGCTGCATCGAGAGGTTCTCTCCCCTGCTGTACATTTTTAAAATAATTTCCCATTGCTACGGCAATACACCAAAATGAAGCGATTATACAAAAAATGTTATAGGTTTTCTTAATACTCTGATCCTGCGCATAAACTCCTCTATCCGTACTTTCCGCAAATGCTACAAGCATTGTAAATTCATTACCTGTCTTTCTTACCTCTGCTATCGAATAAGAAGCTGACTGGGCCATCATCTTAATCATCATTTTTGGATATTCGTTATTTTCTTCTCCGTTAAAGACTTGATCATCTATTACATTCAGCACTCCTTCAGCCACAGGCTTATCTATTAGTTCAACATGACCTTTTACAAGTTTTTTTGATAGGTTTACTATTCCGTTTGTAAGTTTCTCTGCAGCTCCTTTTACAAAATTACGGGCAGTATTTACTACTCCGCCATTACTGTTAATATCTGTTGCATATACATTGATACTGGTAAATACAGTCATAAATAAGAGCATAGTTAACAACGCAAATATTTTTTTATATCTTTTAAACATAAAACACTCCATCCGATAACACACGCAAGAGCATGTATACTCTTGCGCTTTTTTTTAAAGACTTGTCTCTATATTAGATGCAAGTTCCGGTGCTATATTGGAAAGTATCAACGATAAAGCAAATAATGTAACACCGGCAGCGATCATACCACCTGCCTTTTTCTGCCCGGGTCCATCACTGTCACCGTGAGCCATACTCCATGCCACAAGCCCCAGTACAAATGTGATCACGCCTGACGCAGTTATCAATTTAGCAATGATCTTTATGGCCATTTCCATAAGTGACCTGGCATCTGCTCTTACTACACATGGAATAAGTGCCGCACCTATGGTAACAAAGGCTGTCATTACCGGCAGGATCTTATAACCGTTACACATTAACTTGGTTTTTATCTTACTTATCATTCTGTTTTCCCTCTCTTTCATTTTGAAAAATTTTACATTCTATATATATATGTTAGATATTTTAAAAAACTAAGTTAAAAAACGGATTTCATGTCATCATATATTCCCATTCATCTAATCTGTATGGCTCAATCATGATCCTGCTTTCAATTATTTCCTGTATCCCGGTATCACTCATATTTAATATTTCTTTGGAATCACACTTAGAATCTTTTTGTTGTGTAATAGCTTCTCCCATCATATTTTCAATATCTTCTTCCATTTTTTTAAGTACTTCGTCTTCATCTTCTTCTCTTTTTTCTCTGGCATCATCAATTTCTTTTTTTACTTCTTCATATGACTTTTTGCCTTCTTCCCCCTCACCTTTTTGTACATTATTCTCAACATTAAATAATTTTTTTTGTCTGCTATCTTTAATTTTTTCAAAATCCTCAAACCCCTGACTAATATGTGTTCTTTCACGAAAAGGAATATTTGAGTTGTATTCTTCCACATTTACAGACGGTTTTATCTCATACATACCTTTCCTGGCATTTGCATAAGAATAATTCTTATGATTTTCGATAACATATTTTTTTCCATAATACGGTCTTTCTGCCCTTACCATTACAAGACAGTCTTCATCGCTCATCATAGATAAAAGATCCGGCGTAATAAGATCAAAAGACGAAAGATTTATTGCCATTCCTTCACCCTGTTTTCCATTAAAATTCAAATTTTGAACTCTTGTTGTCTTCTTACCTCCTGTTTCGCATATCCATTTTATTGTTTCATTATCTGAAGAACCAAGAAACAGTTTCACATCACAGTTACCCGCGATAGTATTCCATTCATCCTTATACATTTTTTTTAGCTGGGTTATCGCCTGCAGTATAACAAACATTGAAATGTTATATTTTCTAACCGTAGCAAGTCTTTTATCCAGATTAGGGATAGCGCTGATATTTGCAAACTCATCGCCTAAAAGCCTTACGTGGTTTGGACAAGCCCTTCCCACCGGTGCGATTTTGATTTGTTTTAATTCATCAATAAACTTATTGAGTAATTCCTCATTTCCTCTCCAGCCAACCAATTCCTTTGTCGTTTTTGTATACACGTTATAAACATGTCTGGATTCATCATAAGAAGTGATCACTCCTTTTTTTATTTCCCCTACAAATCGTTCTATTTCTTCTTTTGCTGCAGATCTTTCCTGCTTTGAATTCGCCTGTACAACTTTAACAGTTACACCATTTTTTATATGACATTGCCAGCCATAGGATGATCTGGTTTCACAATACCTGTATAATGACATAAATAATTGGGTATACATCATCGACACTACAAAATTAAAAGTATCATCAGCAGTGGGAATGATAACAAATAGCACCTGTCTGGTATCCGCAAATGTCTCCAGACTGAGAGTGTCTGTCGATGGCAGATACCTGATATCAGAAAGCTCAAAAATCTGAAGTCTGGCTTTTACCGAAATAAGAATACT
>JAILBX010000111.1 GCA_024680675.1 Lachnospiraceae bacterium
GGTGGAATAACCCCAATCACGAAGATCGTATTTTGCGGGAAGCTCTTCGCTTAAGCTCTCTTCATCCTCAGCATTTTCTGATATCTGAGCTTCCTCCTGACCTTCGTCGACACGTCCGTAAAATTTTCCCTTTTCCTTTGAAGGAGCAGCAGCTTCTTCGCTTAAAGCTTCGTAAACTGCAGAGTCCTCAGCTGCAGGGCTCTTTTCTATAGTCTCTTCACCGGCAAGCTCCTCATTTGTGAGCTCATCACCTGTGACTTCTTTGTCTGAAGCTTCGTCGGCATGAGATCCTTTATCTACAACTACAGCAGAATATGCAGGTAAAGGCTCTGAAAAAATCATTCCAAAGGCCAGTAATAAGGCTATGGTTTTTTTAAGAAATTTTTTCATACTGTTTGTCCCCTTCCATATTTTTTTATTTTCTGTTTCATAAATATTTTATATCATATATCATTCTAAATTACACTGTTTTTTCATGTCTTCTTAAAAAATCCCGAGGAAAGAGAATCCTTTCCCCGGGCTGTATTCATAGATCCAATGCCTTATCTGAGGCATTATCACATTAAGCTTTATTTTTGTTTTCCGGCTCTTAAATTTACAGTAAGCTTTTTAACGCCGCCGTATTCACCACAGCCTTGTACTATTACTGTCATTTTGCCGCTATTACTGTTTTCGATCACGCAAGGGATCGAATAAGTGCTGCCATCCTTATCAAGGATCGCTTTGTTATACTTTACGTCTATCTCATCCTCATCCAAGGTGAAGGATCTACCTATATTCCTGTTTAGTTTATCCTTACCCTTATCATTTAAGCTGACGGTAGACTTTGAAATATCATTTTTAGAATCATAGCAGGAGAAGGATATTTTTACTGTGGAAACAGCTTTTGCATCCGTACCCGTATAGTTATTCTTACCGGTTACCACTGCGTAAAGCTTTGCTCCTGCAGGTATGATATCAGTATCCTCTATCTTATCACCGGCAGCCCTTGATATCTTAGCCTCACTGCCCTTTTTTGTAACCTCTGTTGCCTCTTCATAGAAGTAGCTTACATTTTTTTCGTAGTCAGTTCCTGCTTTTAAGCGCTCTCCGTTGTCATCATATATGTATATTGCAGGCTTACTCATGTTCTTAAAAGGTCTTCCCGTATACTTTATATCTGTTGCATAGGAATAACCGCCTAAATTAAAGATACTTGACTTTGTTATAGCATAAGTGGCCTTAAGAGTTCCTGAATAGTCTCCCTTACCTGTTACTATAACCGTAGGAGCAGAGGCGGAATTTTCGCTAAGAGTCTTTATGTCACAGCATTCTTTATTGTTTACATATTTTACAGTATAATCCTTTCCTTCTTCCATGACAGTGGTGGTATCGTCGAGCAGGTATTTTACCTTGATCTCAGGAGTTACGCCATTCTTAAGATATGTATAGGATTTCTCAAGTCCTTTTATTTCATAGACTCCCCCTATATCATCTCTTTTATTAAAGCTTGCCTTATCTATGGTGAAGGTTCTTGTAAGCTTTCCTGTAAAATCATTTATTCCGATGAAGGTTACTGTGGCCTTTCCGGCACCATCATTGTTCTTGTAGTTTGCAACATAATGGCAGTCTCCAAGCTTTTCACCTTCCTTATACTCCTTAAGCTCTGTTTCCACACCGTTAATGTTATAGTAGAGCTTGCATTTTTTCAAAGAAAGATAATACTTATCTCCTTCCCAGCTCTTTACGATCTTAGGGTTAACCTGACCGTCATACTTGAATACTGCTTTGGAAATATTGTCAAAGTTAATAGTCTCTTTTTTCTCCTTAATTATCTCTTTAAAAAAGCACCCACCATCATCAAGAGAAAAATTACCTATTCCCTGAATGGGGATCTTGTAGGTTCCTATATCGGAAAGAATGGTTCCTTTGAAATCCTCAATCTTCTCTCCATTTTCATCCACAGCATAGGCCTTATCATATTCGATCCTGTAATCCCTGCCTTCCTTAAGAGTTATTACATCTGAATAATCAGAAACCAGGTTTACTTTAGTCTTTCCCTTTTGTATCTTACCCTTCTTATAGGCAAGAATAGTGTTGCAGGTATAGGTATCTCCAAGATCTGTGGGCTTGATCTTAAATAATACCCTGAGCTTACAAGCTGCATAGGTTCCTTTACCGGTTATTATAATGGCAGGAGCATTTTTCTCTGCATCACTTTGTGAGAGATCCGTATAGACATCTATATTATTATCATACTTTACTGTATAGTCCTTACCCTCAGTAAGCTTTTGATCGAACCAGTAAACGTCCAGATTCCTGGGTTCATTTTTCCTTCCGGTATAATAAATGTTCCTGCTGTAGAGCTTGTTATCCTCACATCCATCAACCCAAAGAGAATAAGGACGTTTCTCAATGGCAAATTCTACAGTGCGGCTACCTTCATAATTGCCTTTTCCGGTTATGGTTACAGTAGGCTTTGCTTCACTGCCTGTGGATATTTCCACATTGTTTTCATAGGAAATATCATAGTCCCTGCCCTTCTTTAAGTAGCCGCCATCCCATATTACATCCACACCGGGCTTATTTTCTTTTCCCGAATAATATATCTTTGTGTATAAAGGCTCTACCTTAACGTCCGATGCAGTAAGGCTCTTTTTTTCAATAGTGAAGGCTAGCTTCTTTGATCCGGCGTCTTTATAGCTGCCCTTTCCCGTCACTACCACGCAGGGATATCTT
>JAILBX010000165.1 GCA_024680675.1 Lachnospiraceae bacterium
ATGTCAACCTCGCAAATTTCTTCGCAATTTGCTCGTTATAAATCAGATTGCTTCGCAATCCCGCAGGTACCGGGCTTGAACCCAGCACCTGCGAAAAGCTTCTCCCACCACCTGAAGGTGGTGGGTTATCTTTTTGATTTATATATGCAGGCGGATAAGTCTGCATCCTTCTGAACATTTGTTCGATTTCTTGTTTATATAATACGAACATATATTCGATTTGTCAAGCATATCTTTTTATTTTTCACCGGCCTTATAAAAGCTGCCAAAGGTATTTTTGACAGCGCCAATCGAATATATGTTTGCTTTTTTGCTTGCGATATGATAATATTTCAATATGAACAAAGGATAAAGACCTGCTTAACAGGCTTTAAGATCATATATATAGGAGGGAAAAAAGCTATGCCATCTGATAAGATCACCCCGAAACAAAAACAGGTACTTGAATATATAAAGGAAGAAATTTTAAAAAGGGGATATCCCCCGGCAGTAAGGGAAATATGTGAAGCTGTTGGTCTAAAATCCACCTCAAGCGTCCATGCCCATCTGGAAAGCCTTGAAAATAAAGGCTATATTAAAAGAGACCCTTCCAAACCCAGAGCAATAGAGATAGTTGATGACAGCTTTCAGATGATAAGACAGGAAATGACATCAATACCCATGGTCGGTACCGTTGCTGCAGGCATGCCTATACTTGCAGAGCAGAATATTGACGGCTATTTCCCTCTTCCTGTGGATATGGTTCCGAATAACGAAAGCTTTGTATTAAAGGTCAAAGGGGAATCAATGATAAATGCAGGGATCTTTGACAAGGATCTGATCTTTGTTGAATGTGTAAATACTGCAAAAAACGGAGACATTGTCGTTGCCCTTATTGATGATTCCGCCACTGTAAAAACCTTCTATGCCGAAGAGGGACACTACAGGCTTCAACCGGAAAATGATAATATGGATCCTATAATAGTTAAGGAAGTGAAAATACTGGGTAAGGTATTTGGTGTTTTCAGAAAAATGTGATAATTTAATAAAAAAACAGAGCCGTAATTTTTCTTTTACGACTCTGTTTATATTTTTACATAAATGAATGAAAATCCTTATTTCAGCTGAAGGCCGATCTTTCAACTCTTTTACTGTCTCCCCATATCCTTTCAAGATCATAAAAGCTTCTGCTCTCCTCATCGAATATATGAATTATAACATCCTGATAATCCATAAGTATCCAACCGGAATCAGAACGACCCTCCATGGCTCTTATATTGATCTCTTCCTTATGAAGCTTTTCAATGATCTCCTCAACCATTGCCTCTGTTTGATTCTTATTCATGCAAGAAGCAATAATAAAGTAATCTGCCAGTATAGAGATGTCTTTAATATCAAGTACAACTACATCCTTTCCTTTTTTGTCATCAATTGCTTTTAATGCAATGCTTATAAGCTTTTTACAATCCATTTTTTCTCCTTATCACATCCCCGCATAAACCCTCCCTAAGAGTGGGGATTAAAGGGGCCGGGTTAAATAATATGCCTAAATTAAGAGACAATTTTTTCTCTTTCAAAAACAGGATCATCTCTCCTAACGATAATAGTCATAGGTTTTTTGAGTTATCTCATCCACAGGCATCTTATTTGAATCCAAATACTCAATAACACTCTTAAGGGTTAACTTCAATGCCTCATTCAGATCCTTAAAGGCCAGCTTTCTTATTTCCGAAAGATTCGGTGCCTGATTTCTGTATGGCTCCATAAAATCCGCAATATATATGATCTTTTCAAGAAGAGTCATTCCCGGACGTCCTGTAGTATGAAATTCGATAGCCGATAAAACATCCTTATCCTTTACTTTATACTTGTTTTCTGCCAGATATGCCCCATACCTGGCATGCAAAAGAGCAGGATTTTTTTCCTCAACACTGTTTATGCTTATATTTTTTTTCCTGCAGTGCTTTAACAGCTCCTCATCCGATAAATGCTTTGCACAATCGTGAAGAAGTCCGGCCAGCATGGTGTCATACAAGGGTGCATTATAAACCATAGCCAGACAGGCGGCTGTATGAGCCACGGAAACCGTATGTCTGTAACGGGACTCCTTTAGATTCTTTCTTAGTTCTTCATCAATCTCCTTTAGCTTTTCAAGCTCCTCTTTTCCAAGATTTGATTTCATTTTCAAGCCCTCTGTTCTTCTTTTTGTCAACCTGTATGAGCAGATTTCCAAAAAAGATTATACAATAGAGCCTTATCCTTCGCAAGAAGAAGAAGTGTAGACTTTATTCTCTGTAATATAATCATTCACCTTATCCGGCAAAAAGAAGCGCACGCTTTTTCCTTCTTTTATCCGCTCTCTTATGGCAGTTGAAGAAATATCTATTCTGGGGCTGTGTATAAGATGGATCCTTGCCCGGTATCCTTCTTTAAGCTCCTTGATCTTCTCCTCGATCCCCTGAGACTTATCCCTGTCTCTTACTGCCACAAGTATATCCGCATACTTAAAGATAAGCTCAGGATGGAACCAGCTTTCCATGGAAAAAAGAGAATCTTCTCCTATTATAAAAAACAGCTCATCCTTTGGATATATCCTTTTAAAATATTCAAGGGTCTCACAGGTGTAGGTGTTCCCCTCCTTTTTTATCTCATAATCACTGAATTCAAAATGATCCTCCCCCTCAATAGCGAGCATAACCATTTTCGCTCTTTCCTCCCGGGAAAGTACAAAATCCCGCGACTTTAAATAGGATAGCCCCGTAGGCATTATAAGCAGCTTGTCAAGCTCATATTCCTCAAGAGCGTATTGTCCGATTATAAGATGTCCGTTATGAATAGGGTTAAAGGTACCCCCTAAAATTCCCAGCTTCATTTTATCCACCTATAATGGAAGCAGTATCTTAGGCTTCTTCTTATCGGGTCTGTAAAAAACGATCTTTCTGCCGATGACCTGTACAAGCTCAGAGTGAGTTCTTTCGGCTATAACCTCAGCTACAGCCCTTGGATCCTCAAGACAGTTTTTAAGGACAGCGGCTTTTATCAATTCTCTTGCACTAAGCGCTTCATCCACGGAATTCACCACCTCCGGAGAGGCTCCCGATTTACCTATATGAACTACAACCTCCAGATTTGAAGCAAGACCTTTAAGATAGGCTCTCTGTTTACTGTTCATCCTTTTCTCCTTATAGATAAGTATAAATAATTTATATTCCTTAGTTCAGATCAATTATCATAAAACTCAAAGGAGTGTCCATAAATCTGTACAGTATCTCCCTCATTTATGCCAAGCTCCTTAAGATCATCAATTATACCGTTTTCATGCATAAACTTTTGGAAGAATACAAATCCCTTTTCTGCTTCCAGGTTTGTATAGCCAAGCATCTTTTCGATCTTTGGCCCTTCAACTCTATATACCTTATATTTGGGATCATATTCAACAGTAAAGGGTTCGTCTCCCTCCTCATTACGCCTGATGGTAAATTCCTGTTCAAATACAAGGGGTTTTTCATCTATCTCATCAAGCATTGATCTGACATGGCTTAACAATTCCTTAAGTCCCTTACCGGAAACAGCAGAAATGGGAAAAACCCTGATACCCTTATTTTCGAATTCATCTTTAAGCTTTTTAGTTACCAAAAGAGCCTCATCCTCTGTTAAAGCATCCAGCTTGTTTGCTGCAATTACCTGAGGCCGCTTAGACAGTGCCTCATCATAGTTTTCAAGCTCCTTGTTTATCTTATAAATATCATCAATGGGATCACGGCCCTCGACGGAAGCAGCATCCACTATATGTATCATAACTCTTGTTCTTTCTATATGTCTCAGAAAGTCTGTTCCAAGTCCGACACCATTTGCTGCTCCCTCAATAAGTCCCGGAATGTCTGCTATCACAAAACCCTCTATATCCTCATAATCCACCACCCCAAGATGAGGACTTAAGGTAGTAAAAGGATAATTGGCAATTTCAGGTCTTGCATTGGATACTCTGCTTAAGAGGGTGGACTTTCCCACATTCGGAAAGCCTAAGAGTCCCACATCGGCAATTACCTTAAGCTCTAAAAGCAGCTCCATTTCGATACCCTTCTGACCGGGCTTGGCATATTGAGGTGCCTGCATGGTGGATGTGGCATAGTGCTGGTTGCCGCTTCCTCCTCTTCCTCCCTTAAGAAGGATCACCCTTTTGTTATCTCCTGACATATCTATAATAACCTTGCCGCTTTCAGGATCCTTTAAGACAGTTCCTGCCGGAACTTTTAAGGTTATATCCTCTCCGTCCTTCCCTCTGCAGTTACGTTTTTTCCCATCTTCCCCGTTTTCAGCGCAATATTTCCTTTTATGTTTGTAGTCAACAAGGGTATTTTTTCCATCGTCAACCTCTATTATCACATCTCCGCCTTTTCCGCCATCTCCTCCATCAGGGCCTCCGTTTGGAACATACTTTTCCCTTCTGAAGGATACGTGACCGTCTCCGCCCTTACCGCTTTTTACAAATATCCTTGCTCTGTCTGCGAACATAAAACCTCCTGTAAACCTACTGCATCAACAAAATAATTCCTTCTTTAAAACCCATCCTTCTGACAAAGTTAGAAAAAAGGCTCTAAACCAAGGTTTAGAGCCTGAAATTCTTAAGATCTGATCTTACTTTTCTACCGGATAAACAGATGCCTGCTTCCTGTCTCTTCCAAGTCTTTCAAAACGAACCACTCCGTCAACAAGAGCAAATAAGGTATCATCTCCCCCTCTTCCAACATTGGTTCCGGGATGGATCTTAGTACCTCTCTGTCTGTATAATATATTTCCGGCTTTAACAAACTGACCGTCAGCCCTCTTTGCACCTAATCTCTTTGATTCGGAATCTCTACCGTTCTTTGTAGAACCGACTCCCTTCTTATGCGCGAAATATTGAAGGTTTAACTCGAACATTTCTTTACACCTCCTTAAAATTTAGTTCCAAAAAATCTACATACTGTTCTCTGATCTGGCTAAGCCCCATTACCAGGGTGTCCATTAAAAGCTTTCCCTTATCATCAAGCCCCAAAGGAAACTCCAGGATTATCTCCCCTTTATCACTTCCCTTGATCTTGTTTTCGGTAAGAGCTTCTATGGCATTTGCAGTGTTTATAACAAGAATGGACACAGCTGCACAAACAATATCTCTTCCATGCTCACTATACTCTGCATGACCTTTACATCTGAAATATAAATAGTCTCCCTTATTGCTTTTGCCGACCGTAGCACTGATCATATTACTTTTCCACCTGATCAAGCATTGATCTTTTCAATCTTTACTTCGGTGTATGCTTGTCTATGACCGTTTTTCTTGTGATATCCGCTCTTTCTCTTATACTTGTAAACAATGATCTTTTTACCACGACCATTATTAAGTACTGTAGCGTCAACACTTGCACCTGATACATCGCTTCCTACAAGAAGCTTATCATTTGAAACGGCAAGAACATTGTCAAAGGTAACCTTTTCTCCGGACTCAACACCAAGCTTTTCAACCTTGATAACATCCCCTTCAGAAACCTTATACTGCTTTCCGCCTGTTGCAATAATTGCGTACATTGGGCACCTCCTATTTTATTTACTCGCTAGCTTCGGCGGCATAAAATGCACTTAATACCCCACTAAGCGGCATACTCGTAGAGTATAACACGAAGATTTTAACTTGTCAAAACCTTTTTGGAAGATCTTTCCTTAATAAAGCTGCTCCAATCCATGATCAAAGAATATATCATAATGATATATATAGGCGTAAAGATGAAAAAGTTAGCATCAAAGCCGCTTATCAGACCATAGACCGGAATAGTAAAGGTAAGTCCAAAAAGCACAGAATATAGCTTATTTTGCTCTTCTTCCTTATTCCTGAAAAAAAGGATCAGGGGAATTATCATATATACGGAAGTATATCTGTAGCTGTAGGGCACATACAAGGCCATTATACCTGCCGGATAAAGAGCATATTTCCACTTCTCTTTTGTTATGAACATAGTAAGCACACAGATCAGTAAATAAAGATTTTCTATCAGCTTAAAGATCCATACAAAGCTTGCCGAGCTTTCATATTGACCTAAAATATCGGAAATAAAAAGAAGGTAATTTCTTATATTGGTAAAGCTTCTATAGCCCTGATTTTCAAAGAAGAACAATATCTTTATATACTGTATAAGACCCTGAAGGCCTCCGCAGAAAATAAAGGGCAGGAAAAAAACCAGCAGACCGTATATTACAAGTCTGAAGGTTTCCTTATATCTTTTTTCAACCACATACACCATGCCCACGATAGCAGGATATACCTTTATCCCTGCGGCCATGGCAATAAGTATAAGGGCGGCTTCCCTTAATACGGGATTCTTTGAATCCTTTAAATAAAGGGCGGCCAAAACCAGTACAGCCGTAAAAAAGGAAATATTTCCTCTCTCGATAGCTCCTGCCATCATAGGGGCTGATAAAACTATAGCCGTTACCAGTAAAAATCTTTTACCGTCAGAATACATAGCCAGGATTTTATCTACTATCAGCTTGAAAAGTAAAATAACAAGAAGGGTAAGGATTATATATACCAGCATGTTATACTGATAATCCCTGGCTTCTCTCCATTCGTTGACCCCAAAATCCTTTGGATCTATCCTGTATAAGAGATAATACAAAAGATAGGCAAAGGGTGGAAAGGTTGCATCCTGTGTATTAAAGTAAAAGTTCTGCATATCGGAAGCAAAGGCTATGTGTCTGAAGTGATCCGTATAAGCATAGTCAAAGTTATTCTCCATGGCAAGCCATTCTGCCCCAAAACCTCCCGAAAAAAGGAGTATAAGCAAAAACAGTATAGTCCCTGTAAAGGAAATTATTAAAAACAGGCTCATGGAATCAATTTTTTTTGTCTTCATGGTATTCACTTTCTGTATTTACACTCCACACAGCTTCTTTATCCTTGCTTCCCGACATTATACATTTTACCGCTTCAAATGATGTAAGCATGGAATGATCGATATTATTATATCTGTGTTGTCCGTTCCTTCCCACCGGGTAAAGATTATCAATCCCCATAAGATAGTCCTTAACCTTGTAAAATTCATCATAGGTATCAAAATAGGCGGGATATGCTTTTTTTACTTTTTCCATATGGAAATCGAGAACCTCAGCTTTAGAATCAATAAGTCCAAGCTTTATCATCTCATTAATGGCAAATTCCGAAAATTCAGCTTCTGTCATATTCCAAAATTCATCACCCTCGTTAACAAAATACTCAAGTCCCAGCCATAAAGACTCATAAAGATCCTTTACCATATAGGGTGACCAGTTATTATATATCTGGATACGTCCAAGTCTTACATTCCTGTCCTGAACATATATCCAGCAGTCAGGAACAATATTTCCAATGGTTTTTAGCTTTGTTTTGTTCTTAAGCTTAAGCTTCTTTACAAGAACTCCAAGAGTCATATAATCCCTGTAGGGAAGACCCTTTGCAACTCTTTTAATATCTTCAGGCACATTATCGAGACCTGTCACAAGATCCTTTATGGGCATAGATGAGATCACAATATCAGCTGTCAGGGACTTTTCCTCCCCTTCAGACTGATAGATCACCTCCTTTATAACTCCCTCTTCCAGCTTAAAGGATGAGACTTTAGAATCCATTATAATGCTGCCGCCCATTTTCTTTATTTCCTCAGCAACCCTTTCCCAGAGCTGACCGGGTCCAAGCTTTGGGTATTTGAATTCCTCTATAAGGGAGGTTTCAACCTCTTTCTTTCCTTTGTTTTTTGCCTTAAGAAAAACGTTCTTAAGGACTGCCAGTACAGACAGCCCTTTAACCCTCTGGGCTCCCCAGGAGGCATCTATTTCCGATGGATGTCTTCCCCAAAGATTTTCAGTATAATACTCAAAAAACATAGAGTATAATCTTCTTCCGAAACGGTTTATGTAAAAGTTTTCAAGATTATCCTCAGGCAGCTTATGGATCAGGGAATATAAATAACTCATTCCCACAAGAAATGTATTTTTTAATCCCATATTTTTAAAGGTTTCCGCCTTCAGGGATATGGGATAATCGTAAAAGCTGTTATCAAAAAGAATTCTTGAAACTCTTCTCCTTAAAAGCATTACCCCATCCTCTCTTTCGGGATCGGGTCCCTGCCTCTTAAGCTCAGGTTTTCTGTTAATGATCAGATCATCTTTAGAGGGCTTACCCTGCATGGGAAGAATATTTTCCCACCAGTCATTTACCTCATCTACCTTTGAAAAAAAGCGATGACCTCCCATATCCATCCTGTTACCCTTATAATTAACTGTTTTGGATATTCCGCCGATCTCTTTGCTTTCCTCAAGGATCATGACCTCATATTCGTCAGTTTTTTTTAATAATTCATAAGCGGCAGTAAGCCCTGCCGGACCTGCTCCGATAATAACTGCTTTTTTCATTATAAATAGCCTCGTATCCTTCCAAATTCTTTTTTATCCTTCTTTCAGTATATCCAAAAGTTTAAGAAAGTAGTCCGGAAGTTTAGTGTCTATCATTATTCTTTCTTTGCTTGATGGATGGGTAAAACCCAGGGTTTTTGCATGGAGTGTCTGTCCCTGAAGCCTGAAGGGCCAGCTGCATTTTGCATACAGCTCATCTCCAAGCAGGGGATGACCTATTGAGGACATATGTACTCTTATCTGATGAGTCCTGCCTGTTTCAAGAACACATTTCACATATGTATATCTGCCAAAACGCTCTAAAACCTCAAAATTTGTTACTGCTTCCTTTCCTCTTTCATAATCCACAGCCATCTTCTTGCGGTCCCTTTTGTCTCTGCCTATGGGGCAGGATATCCTTCCCTTGTCTTCCTTTATATTGCCTGCAACAATTGCAGCGTATTCCCTGTCTATGCTGTGCTCCTTAAGCTGGGCAGCTATGCTTTCATGAGCCTTGTCATTTTTACAGGCTATGACAGCGCCTGTGGTGTCCTTGTCAATACGATGAACTATGCCGGGTCTCAATACTCCGTTTATACCTGAAAGGTCCTTACAATGGTACATAAGAGCATTAACCAGAGTATTTGAATAATGTCCCGGAGCAGGATGAACCACCATGCCCTTTGGCTTATTCACAACTATAACATCATTATCCTCATATAAGATATCCAGTTCTATATTTTCAGGGACTATGTCCGGGATCAGATCATCAGGAACAGAAAAAGCCACCCTGTCTCCGGTCTTTACAAGAGTGCTGCTTTTACAGGCTTTTTCATTTACAAAGACCAGTCCATCCTTTATCAGCTTCTGAATATAGGATCTGGATAATTCCTCATAATTTTCGGAAATACACTTATCTATCCTTAAAGGCAGCTCATCGGAATCTGCCTTAAAAAAATATTCCTTCACTTGACCTCCCGCAGATCAGCTTGCATTTTTATCCGAGCTCTTTTTTAAGGAAACATAAGAATTTAATTCCAAAAGCTCCTCTTCACTCATTTTAAAGATCATATAGGCCCCAAGTATAATAACCCCGCAGGTTACATACATATCAGCAACATTAAACACAGGAAAATTAATGATCCTTATATAAATAAAATCCACCACATAGGACTGAAAAACTCTGTCTATCATATTACCAAGGCCCCCTGCGGCAACAAATATCAACATAACCCTGATCAGTCTGTACTTACTCACTGCAGGTATCCTCACAAGAAGATATCCCACAAAAGCTATAACCAGAAAAGCTATTATGATAAAGAAGGCCCTCTGGCCCTGAAAAAGTCCAAAGGCAGCCCCTTTATTTCCTCCGGGAAGATAATAAAACTCCAAAACTCCCTTTATCAGACTAAAGGGCTCCTTATCCATAAGATATATGACTGCCAGCTTCTTTGTAAACTGATCAATAATTATCAAAATGATCAAGGCTATAATATCAATGATCAAAAACCTTCTATTATCCTTATTCACCCTTTAATCCTCAAAATCAAACTTAAGCTCTGTTAAAGCAGCCCTCATTTCATCCTCTGTAACATCTCTTTCTATAAAAGCTTTGCCTATTTTTTTCAACAGCACAAACTTTAGTCCCTTACCGTCATTTTTCTTATCCTTTCCGGTAAAAGAAACTATGGCATCTATATCCGGCTCCTCTATGGATATGGGGAGATTAAAGGGTACGAACATATCCCTGATCTCATAATAATCCTCCATAGAAATAAGCTCTCTCTTATAAGAAATAAAGGCGGCAGCTACGGATCCAAGAGCCACGCACTCTCCATGAGCATATTTAAAATCATAATATTTTTCAATGGCATGACCTAAGGTGTGACCAAAATTAAGCAGAGCCCTGTCCCCTTTTTCATAAGGATCCTTTTCAACTATCCCTTTCTTTATATTCAGGCTCTTATAGATCAGTTCACAAAGGTATTCATATTCCTTATCATTGATCTCATTAAAATTATTTATCAGCCATTCATAAAAAAAGCCATCCCTGATAAGACCGGCCTTTAAAACCTCCGCAAGACCTGAAGCGTACTGTTTATCGGGCAGGGTGTTTAATGTTTCCGTATTTATATAAACAAGCCTTGGCATATAAAAGGCACCTACCATGTTTTTATATTCATCAAGATCCACTCCCACCTTTCCGCCAATACTTGAATCTACCTGGGATAAAAGTGTTGTGGGAAGCTGGACAAAGGCTATGCCTCTTAAATATGTGGCAGCCATAAATCCCGCCATATCACCGGTGACACCGCCTCCTAAAGCCACAATAAGATCATTCCTTTTAAAGCCCTTTTCTATAAGAAAAGTATAGCCCTTCCTTATAGTATCCAGATTTTTTGAAGCCTCTCCCGCCTCAAAAACAAAGCTTTCAACAGCGCTGAAGCATTCCCTTAATACAGCTCTGACCTTATCTCCGTAAAGAGGGTCCACATTGCTGTCGGTAACTATACAAGCCTTACAGTCAGCTTCAAAGAGAAGCTGTAACTCCTCCTTGAGAAGGCTGTAATCCTTTTCTATCAAAATATCATAGCATTTTTTATTATTAAGCTTGATCTCAATTCTGTTTTCCATATAATAATCTCTCCGAAATAATCTCTGATTCCTGCCTCTTTATCATAAAAAAGACCTCCTGCCATATAAGCAGAAAGGCCTGTCATAAAGTTCAAGATTTGCTTATAATCAAAATCTGTTCTGAAGTGCGGCTGCAGTAGGTGCATCAAAAGCCCCCGAAAGCAGTTCCTGAAAATCTCCGGATATATCAACACTCTTAGGTGTTATTATAAAGATATGATTGGAAATCTTTTGAAGATTGCCTCCGATAGCATAGGTGGAGCCTGAAGCAAAATCAATTATCCTCTGTGCAACATCCATATCCAGACCTTCCATATTAAGCACTACCGTACAATTATCCAAAAGCGTATCCGTAATCTCTCTTGACTCATCAACGCTGGAAGGCTTAACCACAACAACAGAATTTCCGCTGGATGTGGTACGGGAGTTTCTTCTCCCTCCGGTTATCTTGGTAATCTTTCGAGATACTTTATTTTCCGGCTCAAGGTCATCATCTATCGTAGCCGAACGAATGGATCTTTTGTTACTTTTTCTTGAATGAACGTCAAGATCATCCTCTTCATCAAAGTACTCATCATCATCAAAATCATCATCATTGACTCTGATAGAGTCCAATAACTTATCAAAAATTGCCATAATAAAAATCTCCTCTTCCCTTATTGATCATATACCCTCTCTCCAAATATGGAAGTTCCAACGCGAACGCAACCGGCCCCTTCCCTGATCGCTACCGCATAGTCTCCGGACATACCCATTGACAAACATTCCATAGATACATTATCAATGTTTTTTCCATTGATGTCAATAGATAATTCCCTTAATTTACAAAAGATAGTGGAATTTTCCTCCGGATCATCTACATATGGTGCAACTGTCATAAGACCCTTCACCATAATATTGGGCAGTAAAGCCAGCTCCCTTATAAGCTCAAGAGTGTCTTCATAAGCCACTCCGAACTTACTTTCCTCTTTTGAAACGTTTACCTCAATAAGTATCGGCACCTTTACATTTTTCTTAAGAGCTTCCTTGGAAATTTCTTTTCCAAGCTTTAAAGAATCCACACTGTGTATCATATAGACCTTATCCACTATGTACTTAACCTTATTGGTCTGTAAATGACCTATCATGTGCCATCTGATATCTCCCGGAAGCTTGTCATACTTATCAAGTATTTCCTGGACCTTATTCTCTCCAAAGTCCCTTACCCCCTCATCATAAACTTCCTTAATGAGTTCTACGGGCTTTGTTTTGGAAACTGCTATCAGTGTTACATCTTTTTCGTCTCTCTTACTTTCCTCACAGGCTTTTTTTATATTATCCCTTACGATTTTAAGATTATCTTTTACCATTTAAATGCCTCACTTTTTCATTTCATATATGAGATCGTTTTCATTTACTGTTGAACCGTCCAGAACTATATGATCATAAACTGAAAGTCCATATTCAGTGTTAGACTTGACTATGGCATATTCATCATTTTGATAGAGGATGGTTATCTGCTTGAAATCCGCATATCCCTTATTTATATTATAAACACCGATAAGAGTTCCCTGTTTACTGATGGGGTATTTCTCTCCTCCTCCCGGATCAACTACATAATCTCCTATTTTAAAGTCATTCTCATCCACATAGTACTCTTCCTCGGTTCTGTTGTATATGGTGGTTTTTACATACTCGCTTGAAAGGCTTCCATCTTCTAAATAGGTTTCTCTTAAAAAGCCCACATCATCCGAATTTCCTCCACCATTGGTAGAATACCTTATGGGAATAAGGAAAAATGCTTTTTCAACAATAGCGGAATTGGGAATTTTAAGTCCCTCTTCCGAATTTGACAAAAGCTCTATATCAAGATACCTGTCAGAAGCAAAGGTTATCATAGAGTTATTAAAATCCAGTCTTGCAAAGATCTGACCATTCTGTCTCAAAATAGTTATATATGCCCAGGAGGTATAATTATTCCTTAAGAATCTTACTTCTATTACGTTTTTTGCTTCTAACTCCTTACATTTTTCCTCATCTATCTGAATGACTATTGACCAGTCCTCGCTTGTTATAAGCTTATACACAGTATCTCCATCTGCAACCAGCTCATTGCTGTGATACTGAACTTTTTCATATTTTGATTTATCCAGCATGTCCGTTGTGACCTGCTCAGGCCTTACGGACTCATAGCCGTCATGAGAATAGACTATAACTCCCGAATCGGTTGAATATCCAAAATCCACGGAATCAGCCAGGCTTGAAGCAGATAAAGCATCTATGCTTGACAAAACCTTATAGTTTGCCAGCTTTAAGACTGTTCCCTCAATATCAAATTTAAAGTTATAGGTATCCAAAAAATTTTCAGGAGAAAAGCTTGAAGAAAAGCCTGATATCTGAGATTTTAAATTGCTCATATCCTCGTTGGAAAGATTTATCTCATCATCTCTTCCCGTATCATTTAACATTTCCGATATCTCTCCGGAGGAATCCACGGTATAAACCATTGAGTTTTTGGCAACCTTTTCCCCTTCTCTTGCATAATAATTTATATAGCCGGAATAGTCCGTTGCTACCTCCGCCTCTTCCCTTAATACTATGCCTGTGTAGGTGTTGTTTACTGCAAGAGATCCAAGCTGAACCTCATAAGGCGTTACGGGTTCGCTTCTGAAATAGCTTGATACAATGACTACAATATAAATAAAGAGTAACCCGAAAATTATTATCCCCGGATTCAGATTAATGGGGGCTCTGTACCTGACCACCTTGTTATTGGCAGGCCGGGGAGCACGGTTTTGTCTGTTGGAAGCGCCTGTGTAGTTTCCCTGACTTCTGCTGTTACTGTTCCTCGTATTTGGATTTCTTCTGTAATAATCTACGGTATTGCTTTCGGCATTTCGCCTTCTGCTATTGTTACTTCCACCGCCTCTGTTTTTGTCTCTTTTGCTTCTTTGATTATTACTTCGATCATTCCCACGGTTATTACTGTAGTTTGCCATATATTTAAATCTTTTCCCAACATTAAATAAGAATGAATAGCAGATCCTGACATTTATTAACCAGCCTTTTGAACTGCCGTTCATTCTTATTTTCATTCTAAATAAGTTACACCCTCCAAAGCCCTTTATTAAAGAGCCCGGAAAGGAATTTGTTGATCCCGATTATAATGAAACTATAACCATTTTCTTCAGATAATCTGAAAGTTCTGACTCACTTAATGAAATACTGATAATAAAATCAACAGTAAACTGGTTAGATATCTTGTCCATTTTCTTTATCAGTCCCTCAAGATCATTCTTGTCATTAACAAAAGCAACATCTAAAAAACTGTCAAAATATACCTGCGCAAGATCATGATCCTGGGATACTATTCCGCATATAAACCCTACAAACTCGTCTGTAGAAGTCAGTGGAAATTCAGAAGCATTGATCAAACGTATCTTATTTTTCAATTCATACATATGCTTTGAATTTTTATCCAGATATACAACGTTTCCCGTAGTGGTCGAAACGGCATTGTTAACGCTGTCAAGCAGATGCTTAGTCTTTCCTTTGCCCTTTTCACCAACAATTAACTGTATCATTGTAATATCCTCCTTTTTATTGTTTTCAAAAAAAGATCAAACCGTCTTTTCTGATATTATACGTAATATATACTTTTTTTTCAATACAAAACTGGGCTTACTTGTCCCTGAATAAATCTGAGACTTTCCAATATCACCATCTAAGGCTGCATATGTAAAGACCTCTTTCTGTGATCTGCTGTCTTTAATATTAATCTGCTTCTTTTTTCAGCAGCCTGCTCATCTGCTCATAAAGCTGTTCTCTGTCACCTGCATTTAAGACAACCGATATGTATGGATTTGCATTTATATCATTTGACAAAAGTATCAAACAGGATCCCGCTGCATCCGTTGTACCTGTTTTTCCTCCTATCACTATAACATTTTCGGGAACTTCCGTCCCTCCGTTAAGATAGGAGTTGGTATTTGTTATGGTTTTGGTCTTTGTCTGTCCCCCTGCAGAGAAATATTGAAGCTCGTGCTCTTTACAGCCTATGATCTCAAGAAATTTCTCATACTTCATCGCTTCATTAAATATCAGATAAAGATCATAGACGGTAGTATAATGCTCCTCATCCGTAAGTCCATGAGGGTTCTTAAAGTTGGTATTTGTAGCTCCAAGGTCATGGGCTTCCCTTGTCATTAAGAGAGCAAAATCCTCTACGGAGCCTGAAATATATTCAGCTATAAGTACACCTACGTCGTTAGCCGAATAAATGAGAAGGGCATACAGAGCCTCCTCAAGGGTCATCTTATCCCCCTCGGAAAGCTTAAGAAGCTGGGCTCCGGACTCTGTGATATTGACATTGGGAGAGGCTATAAGAGTATCGTCAAGCTTTCCGTATTTAAGTGCCAGCAAAGCAGTCATAACCTTTGTAAGGCTGGCCGGATTCATCACCTTATTTGCATTTTTTGCAACGATGGTAGTGGATTTGCTTATATCAAACAATCCCGATGCCTCCGATAAGGAAAGATCCAGACCCCCGCTTATATTCTCCGATACTACACAAAGATCCTCGGCAAAGGCCCTGGCTGTTATATCCTTATTGGGAGCACCTATGGTATATGATGGATTTGATGAATTAACATCATAAGCCCTGTCAAGCTTCCCGCCACAGGCTGTCAGAAGCAGGCAAAAAGCCATTACCAAGGGTATAGCAAATTTACTTATACATTTCACGCCATTCCATATCCCCTCTATCCAATGACTTAACCAAGAGCTCTGCTGTAGCCAGATTAGTTGCCAGAGGTATGTTATGTATGTCGCACAAACGTACAATATACCCTATATCCGGCTCATGAGACTTAGGCGTCAAGGGATCTCTTAAAAAGATCATCAAGTCGATATCATTTTGCTCTATCTGAGCACCGATCTGTTGTTCTCCCCCCAGATGACCTGCGAGAAATTTGTGGACAGAAAGATTCGTGACTTCTTCTATCAAACGACCGGTAGTACCTGTGGCATACAGCTCATTCTTGCTTAATATGCCCTTATAAGCTATGCAAAAGTTCTGCATAAGTTTCTTTTTGGAATCATGAGCAATAAGCCCAATATTCATATGAAACCCTCCTCCTGATTTTTTTGTCCCAAGGAATGCAGACATATATACTTAAAAATCCAGGCTTTGAAGCTTCACGTTTAACACTACCCCCATACCTATGAGCAGACTTATAAGCGAGGTCTGTCCATAACTGAAAAACGGAAGCGGAAGTCCTGTATCCGGAAGTATCATGGTTGTAACACCGATATTAATAAAGGTTTGAAAGCCTACCAGACCTGCCATGCCCCCTGCGATGATCATGCCGGCAGTATCCTTTGCGGTCCAGGCGATTATAATGCATTGAAGCACAATTATAAACAACAGGATAATTATACCACAACAGCCCACAAAACCCAATTCTTCCCCTGCTATGGAAAAAATAAAATCCGTCTGAGCCTCCGATATAAAGTTACCGTTCTTTACAGAACTGATAACGTTATTGTTAAGCCCCTTTCCCGTAAGCTGTCCCGAACCTATGGCAGTGATCGAATTAAGCTGCTGGTATGCTTCCGTTGAGGCATATTGTTCTGGCTGCAGCCAGGCAAGTATCCTCTTTTGCTGATAATCATTAAGGATAGACTGATCGGGCTGCATTACAAAGTTCAGAAAGATGATGACAGATGGTACTATCACTACTATTACAGGTATTATAACCTTAAAGCTTAAGCCCCCTATCAGCATTACGGTAGCAAATATAGCCAGGATCATAATTGACGTAGAAAGATCCGGCTGATCAAATATAAGATAAAAGGGCGGCAGGATAAGAAGCACGCTCAACAAAAGAAAGCGCAGGGTATTGATGTTATCTTTATGCTTCATGATAAACTGTGCATAAAATAAAATCAATAAAATTTTAACCAACTCAGAGGGCTGAAATCTAAGTCCCATAAAGACAAACCACCTTGAAGCTCCACCTCCTGAGGCTCCATAAAGCTTTACAGCGATCAAAAGAGCAATGGCAATGCCATAGATGGCTATGTAAAACTTCAATATGATATGGTAATCAATAAAGGACAAAATCATCATGACGATCACGCCTATGACAAGACCCTGCACCTGATTTACCTGCAATTCCTCCTTGGCGCTTCCTATGAGTAAAACACCCAGTATGGATGCCATTATGCAGCTTAAAACAAGAAAAAAACCATATTTTCCAAAATCGTAATTTTCAAACATTTTTTTTCCTTTATATCTGAAGCTTGTCTATTGTTTCAGACGTGATCTCCTCTACCAGAAGCTCTTCATCCTTTACAAAAACTATCTTGGGATTGGCCTTTGATTTAAAAAGTCCTCTTTTAGCAAAAATATTCATGGATTTTTCCCCAATGCATATCTTTACGGGCCTTAGGTCAAGAGCCACAACAAAGCTGGATTCATTTCCCTTTACTCCGGCTCTTGCTGTCCCATAAAGAGTACCAAGTATTATTATGTTGCCCTCAGAGATCACCTCTGCTCCCGGATTAACATCCCCTAGAATGATAAGATCCGTATCTGCCTCCACTACCTCAGAAGCCCTTATGGGACCCTTATAAAACTTTGAAAGCATCTTATCCTGATCTCCTATAAATCTTGTTCCGGCTTTTATATACTGCTGGCTTTTTTCGCTTTCTCCCTTTCCTACTGTACAAAGAACAGTCAGCTCGGAATTATCGGCTATGGCATCCACCAGAAGCCTTTCCTCTTCCTCCATAAGCTCCCTTCCTTCAAAGGAGATCACAAGCTTTGTTTTACCGAAAAATTTTGATGACTCTCTGAACTTTTTCCCCAATGCCAGATAAAGCTCATCAAAGGGTATATCCGGATCCAATATAACAGACAGACCCTTTGGATAATTTTTTATTACTACAGGATTTTTCATTTTCTTCACTCCTCTCATTTAGTCTTCAACGATTTCCGTAGTATTTGAATCCGCAACACCGCTTAAGAGTGTTTCTTCATCTTCCAGCTTAAAGTAATACTTAAATATATCTCCGCCTAAGGAGGCTGCATTGGCAGAGGTATATCCATAGGCGATCCTTATGGCCAGGGAAAGCTCGGGATCCTCATAAGGAGCATAGCCCACAAAGAGAGCATGGTTTGTTCTTGACTTTGAGGATTGGGCTGTTCCGGTTTTTCCCGCTATGGACAGGTTGATATTCCTTAAGGATGCAGTCTTTAAGGCTACCAGTCTCATTCCGCTCTTTATATTATTCCAGGTGCTTCCCTGAATATCGATAATATTTCTGACTCTGGGTTTAACCTCCTCTATGACCGTGCCGTCGGGCTTGGTTACCTTTGAAATAAGGGTAAGCTTATAACAGATGCCTCCGTTGGCAATAGTATTTACATATCTTGCAATACCTATAGTGGTATAGTTGTGGGAACCCTGACCGATAGCCGAATCAATAGGCAGGGTGTCGGAAAACTTAGGCTCGTTCTCTTCCATTTCAATCCCCGTCTTTTCGGTAAGGCCAAACATATCTGCGTATTTTTTCAGCTTCTCAAGGCCTCCGCTTTCATCATAGCTTGTGGTCTTTCCATTGGTTGCCAGCCTGTAACCTACCTCATAGAAAAAGGAGTTACAGGAGTTTTCTATGGCATGCATAACGTCAAGATTACCATGGGCTGCGGGATAGGCCCAGCAGGTCTTTTCTATATCCAGGCTTTCTATCTTATACTTGCCGTCACATCTTATGGTTTCCCCCACATTTATTACCCCTTCTTCAAGTCCCGTAACGGCGCTGACCATTTTAAAGGTGGATCCGGGAGCCGTCATCTGCTGGGTGGCATTATTATACATGGGGCTTGAAAGATCTAACATCAGTTTTGCGTAATAGTCCGAATCTATGGTATTTGTAAGTCTGTTGGCATCAAAGCCCGGATATGTTACGCAGGCTAAAACCTCTCCGCTCATGTTCATGACAACACAGGAGCCGGAACAGGGATCCAGGGCTAACTGCGAGGGAGTTATCTCAATGTTTGATATTTTATTTATAATATAATCATAGGGAGTCTTTACTCCTGACTCCACCTCATTCTTCTCCCCGGCAGTGGCGTAAATAACATTCTGTTCAAAAAGGATCATACATATCTGTTTTCCACTGACCATATTGTCCTTTATCATGTACTTATAAAGCTTTTTGGAAAACATATTGTCGTCTCTAAGCTCATCGCATATAAAATCAACCAGCTTTTCATATATTTCTCCTGTATCGGAATACTGCTTTTCTGTGGTAAATTTAGTTATATCTATCCAGTTTTGGGACAGGCAGTAATTAAGGTATTCCTTCAAGGAGATAGTCTCATCTATAGCCCAGGATACATAGGTCTGATCCTCTTTATCGACCTCGGAAGAAATTATGACTCCGAGATTTGAAGTATTGAGATGGGATACTATATAGCTTTCATATACCTGGTATTCCTGTGTCAGCTCCTTATAGGGGGTATTACCGTTAAGAAGTTCATTTCTGATCTGATTAATGGCATCCTCCTGCTTCACAAGAAAAGCCGCCTGTACCTCTCTCTCATATACATGGGCATCCTCTTCTGCAAATTTCTTGATATCTATAACATTGTTGTTTATAAGGGCATAGTAAACGTCATCAATGGGTATCATCATAAGCGATGACTTCACTTCGGAATTATCATAGGTTTTTGAGTTTACTATCTTTGAAACAAGAATACCTGCAAGCTTCTGCTCAAGCATATTATAAACCGCGCTTTGCAGTTCCGAATCAATTGAAAGATAAATATCATTTCCGGCAACAGGATCCAGATGGGTTGAGGTCTCAAGTATCTTACCCACATTGTCGGTAAACACCACATCCTTTCCCTTTGTTCCCTGAAGCTGTTCTTCCATGGTCTTCTCAATACCTGCCTTACCCACGGTATCTGTCATGGTATATTCATGCTTTGACTCTTTTAACTCCTCCAGATCCTCTGTTGAGGCATTACCCACGTAACCGAGAATATGCCCCATATATTCCGAATCATTGTACCTCCTCATGAGATTTTCTTTTATGTCTATACCCTGGAGCTTTGACTTGTTTTCCATAATAGCAGCCACTGTCTCCTGGGATACATCATCAGCTATTACAGTAGCCAGATATTTCTGGTAGCTGGTGGTTGACATGGTATATCTTACAGTGATTATCTTAAGTATCTCCTCATCTGTAAGACCCTTTCCCGGAACAAAAACCCTTACACCCTGATCGTTATACTCATAATCTCCTATACCATACCTTTCTCTGGAGCATAAAAGATCTATGATATCCTTGGGTGTAGAGTTCCTTTCATGCACACTCAGATCGTCTGTATTTTTATAACCGTAAATATCCGCCAGAAACCTGACAAGCCTGGTGCCCGTTAAAGTGTACTCATAATTACCGTCTTCATCCAGGACTATATTAAAATCATTTATAACGCTGTCTCCGTTTTTTTCAATTATTTCTATGGCTTTAAGTATAGTCGAATTAAGATTGGAATTCTTATTGGAGGAGGATTCATAATTATCTTCAACAGTAACCGAATAAGCAAGCTCATTATAGGCAAGGAGCTTGCCGTTTCTGTCGTAGATCTTTCCCCTTGCGGAATCCAGTGTTATCTCTTTTTTTATCTTTAAAGTAAAATTATTGAGATACTCCTCACCGTTTATTATCTGCAGAACAAAAAGACGTCTGATCAGAACAAAAAAAAGAACGACGATTATACAGAGCAGTAGAAAAAGTCTGGACACTATTATGTTTTTTATAAAATCCTTGATCTCATTAAACAAACCCGCATTCAGCTCCTTTTTTCAAAGCTTTCAAGCCACTCATTGATCAAAAGAATACCCCTGTATATGATTATGGTTATAACCACCGTATATACGATCTCAGGTAATATAACATAGAGCAGATAATGTAAAAAATTGAGTCTTCCTCTTAATAAAAAAAGGAAAATATAGCATAAAAGACAATAAATGATCTCACTTGTAGAGATAAGTATCATGGGCAGCTTAATATCCTCGGGATAAAAGATAGCTCTGAAGATACCGTTTATATAGCCGATAAAAAGATAGATCAGAGCATAAAAGCCTATAATATCTCCAAAAAAAATATCCACCAGGAGACCACAGACAAAGCCTATTACCATCCCTTCCTTTCTTCCTCTCATAAAGCCAAAGGAGGAAGTTATTATTATAAGGATATTGGGTACGATCCCGGCTATTGCGAGCCATCTGAAAACTGTGCTCTGCAACAAAAATGCAACGATTATTAAAACTCCAACTATAGCAACTCTGCGCATACTATTTTCCCTGTTTCAAATCTGTTATTACCAAAACTGTATTTAAATGCTTAAAATCAACAACCGGAGTCAGGTAACCGGATTTTGTCAGATTATTGGAATCCTCCTTTATTTCGGTTATATATCCCACTGTTATATTTGGAAGGTACTTATCGGATATAGTTGAGGTTACTATCTGGTCTCCTGTCACAACCTTATTTTCCGAGTCTATGAGCTGGCTGAACCTTATATTTCCGTCATTCATAAGATTAAGGTCACCTGACACGATAAGATTATCAGAGGTAGACATGACCATACCCGATAAGTTGGTCTCATCATCTATTATGGACTTAACACTGGCCCAGTTAGGTCCCACCTCCGTGACTATCCCCACCAGTCCCGAACCGGCCATAACATTCATATCCACACTTATGCCGTCATTGGCTCCCTTGTCAATAATGAAATTTGAAAACCAGTTTCCCGTATCCTTACCGATTACCCTTGCTCCTACCTTCTTATAATCCGAATATCTTTCATCCAACGCAAACAACTCCCTAAGCTCAGACAGCTCATATCTGTCAGCCTGGAGATCGTTCATTCCGATAGAAAGCTCATCAACCTTTGCTTTCAGTTCACTGTTTTCTTTTTGCAGATCCTTTATGGTATTAAGACTGTCGGTTCTGTCATTCAGCCATTCTCCTGCCTTGCTGATCCCTTTTTGAAAGGGAACTATAACATAACCCACAACAGAATTTAAAGGCACCGACATTACATCCGTGGCAAATGAGATCACCATCATAACTACACAGAGCATGCTTAATGCCAGTAAAACGTACCTGCTTGGTATTGAAAATTTATGCCTATGGTTTTTTGCCATTTTCCCCTTTTTCCATCCCCTTCTGAATATTTCCGTTGAAAATCAATGTAATTTCCCTTAAGTGAAAAAAGCCCTAAGGCTTTTCTCTGTGCAAAGCTTTACATTTCATACATTGAATAAGCTACCTTCTTAAAATTATCATTGTTAATGATATGTGAAATGCCGTAGGCAACAGAGCCCTCTCCGTTAGATGAAAAATTGACCCTGAGTCCCGTGCTTCTGGCTATCAATTCATGAAGATTTCCTATGGATGCCGAACCTCCCGTCAGAAAGATACCCTTTTTATATATATCTGCGGCAAGCTCGGGAGGGGTTCTTTCCAGTATTACCTTAACGTTGTCAATTATATTTTCAAAATGCTCCGACATACATTTTTCAACCAGATCCGTAGGTATATTTCTTTCCACAGGCAGACCTGTCACGATATCTCTTCCATATACCACCGCATCTGAGTTTGTAGCCTTTAACTCAGGAAGAGCTATCTTTACCCTCTCTGCGGTTTTCATTCCGATAAGCAGGTTATATTCCTTTCGGATCACATTCTTTATAGAGTCATCAAACTTCTTCCCGCCTATTTTTATAAGCTTACTTAAAACGATGCCTCCAAGGGATATTATGGATATCTCTGTGGTCTCATAGCCTATATTGACCACCAGCACGCCTGACAGATTCATTACATCCACATCCAGTCCTATGGCATCGGCAATGGCTTTTTCAACCACATATATCCTTTTTGCCTTGACATTACTTTCCTTTACAAGGTCATAAAAGGCTCTTCTTTCAACATCAGTGATATCCGTAGGAACAGAAATATAGTAATCGGCGTTTCTTAGATTTCCATCCATTTCATCCAATATAAAATTCTTAAGGAGAACCTGCATGTTGTGAATATCTGCAATAACACCGTTTATTAAGGGATATGAGACCACGATGTTGGAAGGTGCCTTTTCATACATGGTAAAGGCATCGTCACCGTATGCAAAAATATTGTGTCTGTTTTGAATAGCGATTATGTTCTTATGTGATGATATGGTTTCTTTAAAACCATTGTATATCTTTATATTATATGTACCTAAATCGATACCAAATGCATTTATGGACAAAGCTATACTCCTTCAACCTTACAATATAAAAGCACTGACAAGATGCCTATCAGTTAAAGATAGCCACACTCCTTAAGGCTGACATATGACTCACTACCGATGATAATATGATCTAAAAGATCAATGTCCATAAGAATTCCGGCATTTTTTACTTTTTTGGTTACTTCAACATCATCTATGGAGGGCTTTGGATCACCTCCGGGATGATTGTGTAACAATACTATATTTACCGCGGATCTGCTTAAGGCTGTCTTAAATATCTCTCTTGTGGATATAAGGGCTTTATTTACCGTGCCCTTGCTCAAAACATCATCCGCTATATACTTATTTGCACCGTTTAAACTTAAAAGTCTGACCTCCTCATGCTGCAGAAATCTCATATCTTCCATAAACCTTGCAGCAATAAGAGAAGGACTGTTAAGACTCTCCTTATCATTAAAGGTCAGCCTGTTTGACCTTTTTGACAGTTCGGCAATACATTTTACCGTTATGGCTTTGACTCTTCCTATACCCGGTATCCTCATAAGCTCTTCAATGCTTTTCTTATGGATAGCATAAAGGCTGTAACTGCCGTCTGAAAGTCTAAGTATCTCTCTGGATATATCTATACTGGTATGCTCCCTGTCTCCGGTTCTTAATAAAACTGCAAGCAGTTCACTGTCGCTTAGTGACCCGGCTCCGAATCTGAAGCATTTCTCATAGGGTCTTTCATCAGGTGGCAACGATCTTATCGTGCTATGTACTTTACTTTCCAAATAAATGTCCTCCACATCTTTGGACGTGCGGATAGACATAATGATGATAGCATAACTTAATGATAAATTCAATCAGCTGGTAATTATTTACCTTTATAATTTATCTGACGGCCTCCAGGGGACTTAACCCGGCAGCTTCTTAAGCTTAAGTATGATTAAAGCAAAAAGCCCAAGCTTAATCAAAATACGATCCAAAGAGATCATCTGCCCCATTTAAACGGTTATGACAATCTATTGCATAAATTACCGTACCTGAATATTCTTTGAAAAAATAACCGCTTGTAACAGCTATGCACCTTCCTCTTTGGTCAAAAACGGGGCTTCCGCTTTGCCCCTCAACAGAGCATCTGTCAAAGGCAAGATAATACATATCAGAATAATTTCCCTCAGACATTTCATATGCATTAAAGCCGAGAAATATGGTCGGTGACAATATACTGGACTTTTTGTACCAATAATTGGACAGTATGAAGAGCTCATCTCCCACATTTAAAGCATCATAATGTGATACATGATAGTTTATCTCTTTAAGCTCAACCAAAAGCTTTGCAGGCAGGGTCATTAAATCTATCCTGAACATGGCAAGATCCGATCCTTCCTCCCTGTCCGCAACCATGTCTATGATACAGTCAATACTACTTCCGTCATAAAAGGTCATCTTCACCTTACAGCCATTTAAAACCTCAAGCACATGTTTTGCAGACAAAAAGTAAATGTATTCCGGCGTTATCCTGTATATGCAGGCCTCGCCGGTATACTGATCCCAGCCCGGGATATTTGAGCTTTTGTCACCGAATATATTTACCGAGCAGGAGTTTACCAGCCTTATGGCCCTCTCCTTATCAGCTTCATCAAGAATATCATAGGTGAAATAGCCCATGTCACAGATTATGGACAGATTCTCATAAAAGCCCTCATAGTAACCCTCTTCGAGCTCTGTCAATGTCCTTTTATAAATGGATTCACAGTATTTTTCATAACTGTCCTTATAATCCTTCAAAGCCAGATACATAGCTGAAGCCTTATCATAATCCCCCTTTTTAAGGATCTCACCTGCTATGCAGTAGTTACATTCATCTATCATTAAGGAAGAATCCTTATAGCCGTTAAGACCCTTAAAAATATTTTGGGCCTCCTTATACATACCGGCCTCAAGCCTTGCAAGAGCATACCTGTAGCTGTACTCAAGGATCAATTCCTTACTGTCTTTTACCTCCGGGATTTTTTTAAGCTCCGCTATGGCCTCTTCATATCTTCCCGCTTCTCCTTTTATATTGGCCTTTGTGTAGATCACGGCTGGATATAAAAGAAATATGAATATGAAGGAAAAGAGAAGCATAGTCAGGATTTCTGTAATAAAGATTTTTTTGTCATCCAAAAGATATCAGCCCCTCATCCTTCATACATTGCAACGATCTCATTATTCCAAGCTTGGCATGGGGCCAGGTCAGACCCCCTTGAAAATAAACAGAATACGGTTCCTTCAAGGGCCCGTCGGCAGACAGCTCTATGGAAGCACCTGACACGAAGGCACCTGCAGCCATTATCACCTTTGCATCATAGCCCGGCATATCCCAGGGCTCCGGAGTTACAAAGGAATCTACAGGGGCGGCAAATTGTATTCCCCTGCAGAAAGCCTTGAGACCCTCTGCACTCTTAAGGGTTACTGCCTGTATTATATCCGCCCTTTTTTCCTCTCCTCTTGGCAGAACAAAAAAGCCCAGCCTTTCATAGGCATTAGCTGCAAATATAGCCCCCTTTAATGCAGAGGCCACAACTGTAGGAGCGAGAAAAAGTCCCTGATAAAACTCCCTGTTTACGGAAAGAGAGGCGCCTACCTCCTTGCCAAGTCCCGGAGAAGTAAGCCTGTAGGCAGCGTTTTCCACACACTCTTTTTTCCCCACTATATAGCCTCCCATGGAAGCAAGTCCTCCTCCGGGATTTTTTATCAGGGAACCTACTATCATATCAGCTCCAAGCTCTAAGGGCTCCTTTTCCTCAACAAACTCTCCGTAGCAGTTATCGACCATACAGATAAGCCCGGGCTTTATACCCTTTATAAAGCTTATGAGCTCTCCTATCTTCTCAACGGAAAAGGAAGGTCTTGTCTGATAGCCCTTTGACCTCTGTATTGTAACCAGCTTTGTTTTTTCGTTAATGGCCTTTCTTATTCCCTCAAAGTCAAAATCTTTATTATCAATAAGATCAACCTGCCTGTAGCTTATGCCGTATTCCTTAAGGGAGCCCTTTGATTCCCTTATGCCTATAACCTCCTCTAAGGTGTCATAAGGCTTTCCAACCGGAGACAAGAGCTCATCACCGGGTCTCAAATTTGACATAAGAGCCAGAGCCAGGGCATGGGTGCCACAGCTTATCTGAGCTCTTACAAGGGCATCCTCTCCTTTAAATATTGAGGCATAAACCTTTTCCAGTGTATCTCTTCCCAGATCATTGTAGCCATAACCGCTGCTCCCCTGAAAACAGGCCTCTGAAACCCTGTTTTCCTGAAAGGCTTTTATCACCTTAAGCTGGTTATATTCCGCCATCTCATCAATTTGATCAAATCTCTCCTTTAAGCCCTTTAAAAGCTCCTCTGAAAAGCTTAAGGTATCACTGTCTATCTTTAACTCTCTGTATAATTTTTCTTTATCCATTTATCCCTTTTGAACACTTTCTGATATGTGTTTCGCAATCCTTTCATCATCAAAATCATAATCCTCTTTATTTAAAAAGATAACATCCCTCTCTCTTTTAAACCAGGTTATCTGTCTTTTGGCATAATGTCTTGAATTTTTCTTTATAGCTTCAACCGCTTCTGCCAGTTCTGTCTCTCCCATAAGGTAAGAGTAGAGCTCCTTATATCCGATGCCCTGCATGGCAGTTGAATCTCTGGGGATCCCTCTGTCCTTTAAATATCTCACTTCATCCAGAAGCCCCATATCCATCATCTTATCAACCCTTTGATCTATCCTTTTATACAGAAGCTCTCTCTCCATATTTATGACATAGTACTTAAAATCATACTCTGACAGCTTTTGTCTCTGTATCCTGTTATGCTCCGAAAGCATTTGTCCGCTTTCTCTGTAAAACTCCAAAGCCCTTATCACTCTTTTAACATTATTTTCATGCACCTCATTTGCATAATCGGGATCCACTTCCTTTAGAAGCTTATGGAGAAAGGCGGGTCCTTTACTTAATGCAAGCTCTGACAGCTCCTTTCTGTAGCTGTCATCCCCTTTGTTTTCTTCAAAATCCACGTCATATAAAAGGGCCTGGATATAAAAGCCTGTGCCCCCTGCTATGATGGGAATATTTCCCCTTTCATATATTCCCTCCACCGCCTCCCCAGCCAGTTTTTTAAAGAGATATACATTAAATTCCTCCTTTGGATCAAGTATATCAATAAGATGATGTCTTACCTTCCTCATCTCTTCCTTTTTAACCTTGGCACTGCCAATATCCATGGATCTGTATACCTGCATTGAATCGGCGGATACTATCTCCCCTCCGATCCTTAAGGCTGTCCTTATCGATATTTCTGTCTTACCTGCCGCTGTTGGCCCGGTGATTATTATAAGCTTTTTATCCATATCAGACTATCCGTTTAAACATCTTTTCGATTTCGTTTTTTCTGAATTTTACTATCACAGGTCTGCCATGGGGACAATGATAGGGATTTTCAAGAGTCATAAGCTCATCTATCAGGACCTCTGCCTCCTTTTGAGATATCCTCTGATTACCCTTTATGGCCCCTTTACAGGATATGGTGGCGATCCTGTGAAGAATATCACTTACATCTGTACTTATATGCTCTTTTTCAAGAAGATCCAGTATATCGTGAAAATATTCCTCAGCAGTAAGTCCCCAAAGCTCTGTGGGAACTGCTCTGATGGAATATTCGTTACCCCCGAAGCTTTCTATATCAAAGCCGCATTGTAAGAAATGATCATAATAGTTTTCCAGAATATTTTCCTCAGCCTTTGACAGGGTCACTATGACCGGTGGATTTATAAGCTGGGAGCATATATTGTTTTCATGAAGCTGCTTTACAAGCCTCTCATATCTTATTTTTTCGTGAGCAGCATGCTGATCTATTATAAAGAGTTCATCAAAAAGCTCTATCATCCAATAGGTATCAAAAAGCTGACCTATGATCTTATATTTTCTTTTTGAATCAGCCGTCAAAAATCTGTCATCATCAAGGATAGAGATCTGTTTTATATCACTCAGCCTGTCAAACTCTTCCTTTACGGGATCCAAAGCCACTGTGTTTTTCTCTGTATTATCGCTAATGTAATCCCCTTTTCCCTCACTTAAGATGGTATGGGAAGCCTCTGAAGGCCAGGCTTCAAAGTCCCTTGGAGCAGGCTTTTCCCTAAAATCCTCCTCCCTTGTCTCTAAAAACTCCTTTGCTCTTGCTGCTCTTTCAAAGGGTTCAGGAAGAGGCTTGGAGATTTCGGGCTTTTTCTCCTCCTCTTTTATATCAACGATCATCTCCGCCTTTTTCAAAGTGTCCCTTATACCGGTCACTATACAGTCGTATAATTCCATTGAATTAATAAATCTTACTTCCATTTTTGCCGGATGAACATTCACATCCAGCATATCGGGATCTATCTCAAAATATAAAAGCACGAAGGGATACTTGTGAAGCATGAGATAAGGCTTATAGGCTTCATCCAGAGCCTTCTTTATAAGGGAGCTCTTTATATATCTTTTATTTACATAATAGATCTCAAGGTTGTGATTACTCCTGCAAAGGACAGGTTTTCCCACATATCCCCTTATGGAAACCTTCCCTTTGGAAAAACTGATGGGCAGCATGTTGTCCATAATATCCCGTCCGTATATGGAATATACCACATCCAGGGCTTTACTGTTACCATAGGATTGAAGCTTTACATTGCCGTTCACTGTGTATTTAAAGGATATATCGGTATTGGCCAGCATTGCCTTTTCCATATAGTCGGAAACATATCCCCCCTCTGTCTGGGGACTTTTTAAAAATTTCTTTCTTGCCGGAGTATTATAAAAAAGATTTCTGACTATAAAGGTTGTCCCCTCAGGTACTCCGGCCTCATCAAAGGCTGTTTCCCTGGAGCCTTCAATACAGTATCTTGTACCGATAAGCTGATCCTTAGTCTTAGTCAAAAGCTCAACCTGTGAGACAGCCGCTATACTGGAAAGAGCCTCGCCCCTAAAGCCAAGACTTTTTATGCTTAAAAGATCCTCTGCTTTTTCTATCTTACTTGTAGTATGTCTTAAGAAGGCCCTTTTGATCTGACTTTTTTCTATACCCTCTCCGTTGTCTGTAACCCTGATATAGGAAATACCGCCATCCTTGATCTCTACGGAAATTGCTGTGGCTTTGGCATCAATAGCATTTTCCACAAGCTCCTTAATAACACTCTTTGGCCCCTCGACCACCTCTCCCGCAGCTATCCTGTCAATTGTTTTATCATCAAGAATATTTATAGTACCGGCCATATGGCTTACCCCCATCTGTTATTAATAGTATTCTTTATACGGTTAAGTGTATTAAGGGCGTCCATAGGCGTCATATGATCTACATCCATTTCCTTAAGTTCATTGATTATATCATCATCCTTCACCGTATCAAAGAGAGACATCTGGGACAGGTCAAGCTCATCCAGCTTTTTTACCTGCTTTTTCTTTTTACCGCTTCCCTCGCTGCTGTTGATCCTTATGCCATAGGTTATATCATTCTCCGATAACTCCTGTGACAATTCATTGGCTCTGTCGATAACCGTATCCGGAACCCCCGCCAGCTTGGCCACCTGGATACCGTAGCTTCTGTCGGCGCCTCCCTTAACTATCTTTCTGAGGAAAACTATATCATCCCCCTGTTCCTTTACTGCAACACAGTAATTATTTACAGAATCTATCTTTCCCTCAAGCTCGGTAAGCTCATGATAATGGGTGGCAAATAAGGCCTTAGAGCCCAAAAGCCTGGTATTTGCAATATATTCTATAACGGCCCAGGCTATTGAAAGACCGTCAAAGGTAGATGTACCCCTTCCTATCTCATCCAGGATAAGAAGACTTTTTGAACTTGCATTTCTTAAAATATTGGCCACCTCAGACATTTCCACCATAAAGGTACTCTGACCGCTTGAGAGATCATCCGAGGCTCCCACCCTTGTAAATATCCTGTCAACGAGTCCGATATTTGCCTCCCTTGCGGGAACAAAGCTTCCTATCTGAGCCATAAGAACAATAAGGGCAGTCTGCCTCATATAAGTGGACTTTCCTGCCATATTGGGCCCGGTTATGACATTAACCCTGTTCTTTGAATTATCAAGGTAGGTATCATTATCAATAAAAAGATCATGCTCTATCATCCTTTCAACCACAGGATGTCTTCCGCATTTTATATCTATAATGCCTTTTTCATTAAGCCTTGGCCTGACATATGAATTTTTCTTTGCCACATGGGCAAGAGAGGCAAAGGCATCAAGCCTTGCTATGATTTTAGCACTTTTCTGTATCCTGTCTATCTGAGCCGCTATCTGATTTCTGATATCCGAAAAGAGATCATACTCAAGGGAAAAAAGCCTGTCTTCGGAGTTTAAGATCATATCCTCAAGCTCCTTAAGCTTGTTTGTTGTATATCTTTCGGCATTGGTCAGGGTCTGTTTTCTTATATAATCATCCGGCACAAGATCTATATTTGATTTGGTAACCTCAAAATAATAACCAAAGACCTTATTATACTTGATCCTTAAATTTTTAATCCCCGTTCTTTCCCTGTCATCCTCTTCAAGCTTTGCAAGCCACTTCTTCCCCTCGGTCTTTGCCTGCCTTAAGGAATCCACTGTTTCATTATAGCCCTTCTTTATAATTCCCCCCTCTTTTATCTGTATGGGGGGCTCCTCTTCTATAGCACTGTCAATAAGAGCATAGATATCATCCAGGCTGTCCAGCTCTTCAAAAAGCTTTTTAAGCTCCTTCCCCCTTGTGTCCTCTATAAGTCCCTTTATGGGCGGCAGCATGGACAGAGATTGTCTGAAGGCTATAAGATCTCTGGGATTTGCCGACCTGTAATTGACCTTGCACATAAGTCTCTCAAGATCATAGATGGGAGTAAGATACTCCCTAAGCTCCTCCCTTAATACATCATTCTTATAGAGATCGTCTACAGTCTCAAGTCTTTCCTCTATTTTATCCCTGCTTAAAAGAGGCTGTTCAATAAAGCTTCTTATCTGTCTTGCTCCCATTGCTGTTCTTGTTTTATCAAGGACGCCAAAAAGAGAGCCCTTCTTTTGCTTGTCTCTCATGGTTTCCGTAAGCTCTAAATTCCTTCTGGTGGCGGAATCAAGAAGCATGTAGGAGTTTGTACTCAGTCTCTTGATGCTCCTTATATTATCCAAGGATGCCCCTATCTGAGTTTCCGATATATATTTGAGGAGAGCTCCTGCGGCTATTGTAACCACATCCCCCTCTGTGAGTCCAAGACCCTCTAAATTTAAAAGCTTAAAATGCTCCTTTAGAGTCCTTGAGCACATGGAATCTTCAAAATACCAGCTTTCAAGCGAATATATTGCAAAGGAAAGCTTATACTTTAGCTCATCTATATTTACGTCCCTGCACATAAAGGGCTCATTACAGACTATTTCAGCGGGTTCAAACCTGTAGATCTCATCCTCAAGCTTCTTTTCCGTATCTACTTCGGTAACAATAAACTCCCCTGTGGTTATGTCACACAGGGAGATTCCATAGGTATCCGCCATACAGACTATGGCCATAAGATAATTGT
Organism: Lachnospiraceae bacterium; assembly: GCA_024680675.1. GTDB lineage: Bacteria > Bacillota > Clostridia > Lachnospirales > Lachnospiraceae > UBA2868. The sequence goes on from JAILBX010000165.1 coordinate 31,856, forward strand.
TTTTTGATCCGTCCATGGAGGCGATATCAAGATTGGTACCCTTTGTGACGATCCTTGTTACCTCTCTCTTAACCAGACCTTTTGCTTCCTTTGGATCCTCCACCTGGTCACATATAGCCACCTTATATCCTTTTTCAACAAGTCTGTTTATATAGCTGTCAACAGAATGAAAGGGTACTCCACACATGGGAGCCCTTTCTTTAAGTCCGCAGCTTTTTCCTGTAAGTGTAAGCTCTAATTCCTTAGATACCGTGATAGCATCCTGAAAAAACATCTCATAAAAATCACCCAGTCTGTAAAAAAGGATGCAATCCTTATATTCTTCCTTTGTTGCAAGATACTTCTGCATCATTGGTGATAATTCTTCCATAGAAACCTCACTCTGTTTCAAGGCCCATATCTTCAAGGGATACTATATTGCCATCCTCTATGGTATAGATCTGCTCCCTTGTGATCATAAGCGCATATTTATCCAGATCCTTTTTCTCTTTATCGTATAAAGCCTTTAATAAAAGCTCAGGCTTGGTATTATCCACGCTTCCACAGGATAATCTAAGCCTGATAAGATATCCGTTTTCATCTTCAAGACATTGATACTTATGTATAAAGGGTTTTATATCAAGCTCTTTTTCACTCTTTTTAGTCTTTTTTAAAACCCTGATCTCATCCTCATTTAGAAGCTCATCCAGCTTTTTCTTAAGATCAAAATCAGCTTCATAACCCTCTCGAAACCTGATGGAATAGTCTGCCAGAGCCACGCTTGCCATGGCATTCTTTGCCTTTTCTTTAAGCTCTCTATAGGAAAGAATGGATATTCCTTCCACTGAATTTGAATTTAACATGAAAAGAGCCTGTTTTGAGGGTATGCTTCTTTCCGTCTCAATATCCAGATACTCTCCATAGCTTTCAAGACCTGTGGAAAGAGGAAGGGCAAAGGACATCTTCTGGTGGGGGCTAAAGCCCTCGGAATAACATATGGGAATATTACTCCTTCTCATAAGCTGCTGGAAGAAATGCATAACATCCAAATGCCCTAAAAACTTCATAGATCCTGTTTTTGAAAACCTTATCCTTACCTTAATGCTCATAGCAGATACCTCCGCCGTAGCTCCTTGCTCCGCAGCCGGAACACTTTTCCCTGCAATTTGGAGTAACCGATCCCTTCTTTGCCTGCTCCCATTCCCTTATGAGGAAATCTTTTGTAACCCCTGCATCAATATGATCCCAGGGAAGGACCTCATTAATATCTCTTTCCCTTGATACATAGAAATCCATTGAAATACCTTCTTCTTCAAAGGCCTGCAGCCAGCGTTCCTCATTAAAGGTCTCACTCCAGGCGTCAAAAACCGCCCCTTTTTTATAAGCATTAATTAAAACAGACGCTAATCTTCTGTCTCCTCTGGCAAAAACCCCCTCCAGCCTGCTTACATCAGCCTCATGCCAGTTATATTTTATACTCTTGTAGTTTAGCTGTTCCTTCATGGCCTGGTTTACTGTACGGGCTTTATTTAAAAAATCCTCCTTAGAGTCCATTTTGGCCCATTGGAAGGGTGTAAAGGGCTTTGGAACAAAGAAGGAAGAGCTGGCTACTATCTGCACCCTGCCATGTCTTTCCTCCTTTGGGATCAGATCATAATAAAGTCTTGCTATCTTATCGGAAAGTATGGCTATGTCCCTTATATCCTCCTCAGTCTCCGTGGGAAGGCCCAGCATAAAATAAAGCTTTATCCTGGTCCAGCCGCCTAAAAAGGCCTCTCTGCAGCCGGAGAGGATATCATCCTCAGTCAGACCCTTATTGATAACATCTCTCATCCTTTGAGAACCGGCCTCCGGTGCAAAGGTAAGAGAGCTTTTTCTGATATCCTGAACCTTGCTCATTACATCCAGTGAAAAGGCGTCTACTCTTAATGAAGGAAGAGAAATATTTAACTTGGCATCCCTTCCGTAATCTATTAGAAAATCCACAAGCTCCGGCAGTTTTGAATAATCACTTGAGCTTAAGGAGCTAAGGGATATCTCCTCCTGACCGGTGTTTTTTATCATCTCCACCGCATATTTTTTTAAGGACTCCAGTGATCTTTCTCTTAATGGTCTGTATATCATACCCGCCTGACAAAATCTGCAGCCCCTTATACAGCCCCTCATGATCTCAAGAACTATACGGTCCTGAGTAACCTTCATAAAGGGTACCACAGGCTTTTTAGGGTAATATGTGTCTGAAAGGTTTATTACAAGCTCTCTTTTTATCCTTGATGGAATATCATCATAAAGGGGCTTTACGCTCTCTATCATAGAGTTTAAGGAATCCGACTCATAAAGCACCTCATAAAGTGATGGCACGTAAAGACCCGGGATCTTTGCCGCTTCATGTAAAAAGCTTTTACGGTCAAAGCCCTTAGCCTTCATTTTTTCATAAAGATCAAAAAGCTCCCTGTATCTTGTTTCACCTTCCCCTATATAAACAATATCAAAAAAATCTGCAATCGGCTCCGGATTATAGGTACAGGGACCGCCGCAGATAATTATAGGATCATCATCTTTTCTGTCCCTTGAATAAAAAGGGATCATTGCAAGATCCAGTATCTGTAAAACGTTGGTATAACACATCTCATACTGGAGAGTTATACCGATAAAATCAAAATCCTTAACAGCATCCTGGGACTCGAGAGCAAAAAGGGGTATCTTCCTTTCCTTCATAATCCTTGAAAGATCGATCCAGGGGGAATATACCCTTTCACACCATACATCCTCAAAGCTGTTAAACATATCATATAATATCTTTATACCAAGATGAGACATTCCGATCTCGTAGAGGTCCGGAAAGCACATTGCATAACGCAGCTTTATCTTTTCCTTATCCTTTACTATGCTGTTAACCTCATTGCCTATATACCTTACGGGTTTGTCCACCTCTAAGAGTATCTCATCACTTAAAGCAAGTTTTCTCATATTCTACCTGTTCTTTAATTCCGTGGTTATGTCGCTCCACTCAAGATTACATTCTGCCATCAGCACCATCATATGATAAAGGAAATCGGCCATTTCATATTTGACCTCTTCCTTATCGGGATTTTTTGCGGCAATAACTATCTCAGTTGCTTCTTCTCCAACCTTCTTTAATATCTTATCCATTCCCTTTTCAAAAAGGTAGTTGGTGTAGGAGCCCTCCTTGGGATTTTCCCTTCGATCCTTTATTATATCAAAGACATCCTCAAAAACCTTCATAGGGTTCTGACTGTCATAATCCTTTTTCAAAACCTCATTGAAGAAGCAGCTGTAGGATCCTGTATGACAGGCAGCGCCCACCTGCTTAACCTTGACAAGTATGGTGTCCATATCACAGTCCCCGTACATCTCCTTAAGATACTGATAATGTCCGCTTTCCTCTCCCTTTATCCAAAGCTTCTGCCTGCTTCTTGAATAATAGGTCATTATAGAGCTTTTAATGGTCATATCATAGGCTTCTTCATTCATATAGGCCACCATAAGGACCTGATCCGTCAGATGATCGCAGACCACTACCGGCACAAGACCGTCCGCTCCCTTTTTAAAATCCGAAAAGCAGTATTTCGCCTTAAAGATATTGGTATCTATCCCCATTTCCTTAAGCTCGACCTTATATTTTTGGATTTCATTAAGATTTGAATTTATTATTTCTCCGCAAACCCCTGCAACCGAAGGATTTAAAAGGAGTTTTTTTAAGGTTTTAACCGGCTCCCTTTGGTCAAAGGAATCCAAAAGACAGTAAATATTAAGTCCCTTATATTCTCCCTCTAACTCGTTGCCAAGGTAGATCACTCCGCTGCAATACTCTCTTATGGAATCCACATTATCAAGTATCTGGGCATCCACATCCGCACATACAAAAATACAGTCCTTGGAAAATCTTTTACTCACCTCTCCCATGAGCTCTACATTGCTCTGCTTTAAAAGATTCAGCGCAACATGGGAGCAGCCGGCATATTTAAGCTTTTTAACGTCTTCAGACCTCTTTATGTTTCCGGCGCCTATAAGAGGAATATCTGTGCTTCTTGATATCTCTCTTATAATATCAAGATTTTTTTCATGCTCCTTATCCGAAGCCGAAAGATCAAAGATAAGCAGCATATCACCGCCCAGTCTGTTCATTTTCTTTGCATAGGAAACCGGATCATCATCAATGATCCTTGTATCCTTAAAGCCGGCTACTGCCTTTTCATCCTTCAAAAATATAGAGGGAATAAGATTTTTAACCATATTTAAAGACTTCCTTTCGTTGATAAAACATCACTTATCCTCTGATCTACCTGACTTGCCTCATCAAGTGCCTTTGCAAAGGCCTTGAAGCTTGCCTCTGCTATGTGATGGGAATTTAAGCCGGAAAGCACCTTTATATGAATATTCATCATGGCTGAATAGGAAAGAGCATAGAAAAACTCCCTGATAAGCTCTGTATCCAGCTCTCCTATCCTTTCTGTGGGATAGACTGCTTCATATGAAAGATAGGGTCTGTTGCAAAGATCCACAGCGCAGAGAACCAGAGCATCATCCATGGGCAGGATAAAGCTTCCGTATCTTTTTATTCCCTTCTTATCCCCAATGGCCTCCTTTATGGCCTCTCCCAAAACGATACCGCAATCTTCAACGGTGTGATGTCCATCCACCCTAAGATCCCCGTCTATCTTAATGTCCAGATCAAAAAAGCCATGTCTTGCAAAGCCCTCCAGCATATGATCAAAAAAACCTATGCCGGTATCAATATTGCTTTTTCCGCTTCCATCAAGGTTTATACCTGCCTTGATCCTTGTCTCTTTGGTATTTCTTTCCCTATTGGATATTCTGTCCATTTTAACTCCCATTTAATATAAATACTTGATAATTTGTTTAGAAATAACACTTAACCTTTATTCAAATCTTACCTTTATCGAATTTGCATGGGCGGTAAGACCCTCGGATATGGCAAAAGCTTCTATATCCGACGCCACTTCTTCAAGAGCCTTTCTTGAATATGATATGATACTGGACTTTTTAATGAAGGCATCTACAGACAGGGGAGAGAAAAATTTTGCTGTCCCATTTGTGGGAAGCACATGATTTGGTCCTGCAAAATAATCTCCAAGTGGCTCAGAGGAATTTTCTCCCAAAAATATGGCTCCTGCATTCCTGACCCTTGTCATTATCTCAAAGGGATCCTCTGTAACTATCTCAAGATGTTCACTGGCTATTTCGTTTACTGCCAAAACAGCATCATCCATATTATCAGCTATTAATATATATCCGTAATTATCCAGGGACTTTTGTATGATGTCCTTTCTTTCAAGCTTATTTACAAATTCTTCGACCTCTTTATCAACCCTTTGGGCCAGAGTCCTGTCTGTTGTTATCAGGATGGCGGAAGCAAGCTGATCATGCTCAGCCTGAGAAAGAAGATCCGCTGCAATGTACCTGGGATTTGCGCTGGAATCCGCCAGTACCAGTATTTCACTTGGTCCGGCTATGGAATCTATGGAAACAGAGCCGAAAACCTGCTTTTTTGCAAGGGCAACAAATATATTTCCGGGTCCAACTATCTTATCAACCTTTGGTATTGTAGCTGTTCCGTAGGCCAGAGCCCCTATAGCCTGAGCTCCTCCCACCTTATAGATTTCCTTTACTCCCGCTATCTTTGCGGCTACCAGGGTTTGAGGACTTACCTTACCCTTTTTATCCGCCGGAGTAGTCATTATTATCCTGTCTACTCCCGCAACCACAGCAGGCAGAACACACATAAGAGTAGAGCTTGGATAGGCTGCCTTGCCACCGGGAACGTAGACACCTGCTTTTTCTATGGGAGTTACCTTCTGACCAAGTATAGTCCCATCCTCCCTTGCTTCAAACCATGAGTTTTGAAGCTGCTTTTCATGATAGCTTCGAATATTTGAAGCTGCTTTTTCCATAACGGCGATAAGCTTCTTATCATAAGCGGCATATGCCTCTTCTATCTCCTCTTCACTGACCCTTAGCTCATCTATGGAAATAGAGTTTCCGTCAAACTTATTGCTATAGCTGATGACGGCTTCATCGCCCTTTTCCTTAACATCCTTCAGTATGTCCTTTACTGTTTTTTCATATTCATCATACTGATCGGGACTCCTCTTTAAAAGCTCCTTCAAGAGGCTCTTCTTAGTCTCATTGGTAAGTTCAATTATTCTCATCTATCTTCACCTTCAGATCATTTATTAGTTTCTTTATCCTTTTATACTCAAGCCTCATACTGACCTGATTCACTATCATCCTTGCTGAAAGAGGACATACCTCCTCCAATATTGACAAGCCGTTTTCCCTGAGAGTGGAACCGGTTTCCACTATATCCACTATTACATGGGATAAGCCTACTATGGGAGCAAGCTCAATTGATCCGTTCAGCTTGATTATATCTATTGTCTGACTTTTGACATTATAAAAATAGTCCTTTGCGATCTTAGGATATTTTGTTGCCACCTTGATCATTTCATGGTGCATAAGAAGCTCCTTTGAGGATTCCGGTCCGCAGACACACATCCTGCATTTTCCAAATCCAAGATCCAAAACCTCATAATTGCTCCTGTCTTCCTCCATTATTATATCCTTGCCCACTATACCTATGTCCGCTGCCCCGTATTCCACATAGGTGGGTACATCCGGTCCCTTGGCCAGAAAAAACCTAAGCTTTAAATCTTCATTGGTAAATAAGAGCTTTCTGCTGCTTTTATCCTGCATTTCCTCACAGGAGATACCGATCTTTTCCAAAAGCTCCAAAGTTTTATTTGCAAGTCTTCCCTTAGTAAGGGCAAAAGTTAAATATCTCAAAACCATTCCTCCAAGACTCACCCCGGGGTGATAGTAAATTCATATTAATAAATCAAATAACATTTAAAAGCCTGTCAACCACAACAGCAAAGCCTATAGCCGCAGCCTTTTTTCCAAACTTTTCCAAAAGATTATCATATCTCCCGCCCTTGACTATGGCATCTCCGGTACCATAGGTATAGGCGCTAAAGACCATACCTGTATAGTAATTATATTTGGAAAGCATGCCAAGATCAAAGCAGACATATTCATCCAGACCTTTATTTTTAAGGATCCCGTAAACCTCCTCAAGCCTTAGTATGGCTTCCTTTGATCTTTCATTGTTAATATTGGCCCTTGTGCTTTCTATCTCATCAATAGAACCGAACATATCTCCGATCTTAAGTATATTTTCCTTTCCCGACTCCTTTATATCAAGCTCTTCAAGGATCTCCTTTACCATAAAAAAGTTCTTGTTGGATATAAGCTTTCTAAGCTTCATTTCATCTTCATTGCTTATTCCGTATTCATTGCAAAGTCCTTTAAAATACTCCACATTCCCTATGGTTATCTGAAATTCCTCAAGTCCCAAGGATTTAAGGGCTGATATAACAGTTTCTATGATATCCGCATCAGCCTGAGAACTGTCATCATTAATAAGCTCGGCTCCTATCTGGGTTGTTTCCTTTAACCTTCCCTGATAGTCAGAGGTATTTGTAAAGGTTGATCCGCAGTAGGAAAACTTCAGGGGATCACTTGCATCCATATGATACTTTGCGACGCATCTGGCTATTGAAGGGGTAAAGTCAGGCCTCAATACCAGAGTATTACCATCCTTATCAAAGAACTTAAAGAGCTCATTAGAAGGTGTTGTCCCTATATCACTGGAAAAGACATCAAAAAACTCAAAGCTTGGGGTATTGATATCTTCATATCCCTTTTTATGTAATATATCCAAAAGCCTCACCTGAAGCTCAAGCTTTTTTTTCAGCTCATCTCCGTAGATATCTCTGACACCCTCAGGTGTATGTAATATTTTCTTATCCATCACTACTCCTGTCTTTCTATCAAATGAAGGCGGCATCTTTCAAGGGTATTTTTAATTTCTGTTATCCCTTTATAACACGCCGATAATTATAACTAGTATCAATGTTTATTGTCAATAAGAGCCCGTAAAAGAGCTAAGCCTTTTAAGTAGTCTCCCTCTCTGTCAGATCCTTACTCACAAGGTCAAGATAGGGAACTAAGATCCCCTGCTTTGGTATGATCTCGTATCCCTCCTCAAGCTCCTCAAATCTAAAGCTCTTCCTTCCCCCTTCCTTCATCCTTTCCCAGAATTCCAGAAGCTTTTTAAACCTTAAATAATAAAAGAAATTCCGGTGGGAATAATAGATCAGAAAAAAAGCCACTCCCTCCTGCTCCTCAAAGGATCTCATAAACTCCACCTGATGTTCATGGATGTTTGCAAGAGCAAAGGTATCTACCGCACATTCCTTGGCATCAAAGCATACCGGAACCCCCTGGGCAACTCCGATATAATCCACCGTACTCTTCTGATCAAAGTAGGCCAGGGTTATATGTCTTGAATTTTTGTCAATACTTATAGGTGTTATGGGAGTAGGTATCTTCTGTATGAGACAAAGCTTGTTTTCCAGATACTTTTCATTGCTTCTGTTTATGATCTCTTCCAGTGTAGAGCCCCTTAAGCCCCTTGAATTCCATGTTGCCATATCCACCTCATATAAAAGCTCTATATAACTTTATATTCTTCATATCCAAAGAGAGTCTTAAAGCTCTCAGGAAGCTTTGCTACTATCCTTTTCCCTCCAAACTCCACTGATTCCCCTTTAAAGGGGGGAAGTATCAATTCCATGGAATGAAGAAGCTGGCTGTCAATACCATAGACTTTTTTTAACCTTCTGTTTATTTCCACATCACCGTATTTATTATCCCCTAATAAAGGGTGTCCTATATGGGACAGATGCGCTCTTATCTGATGAGACTTTCCGGTAATGAGTCTTACTCTTAAAAGACTGCCCTCTGATCCCTCCCATATCCTTTCATACCTTGTCTCAATAGGGCTTAAGCCTTCCCTGTACTCATCATAAATAAAAGCCCTGTTTGCTTTTTCATCCTTTCTGTAAAAGCTTTTTAGGGTCTCCTTCTCTTTGGTATTTCCCTTTACCCCCGCAAGGTAATATTTTTCTATACTCCTGCTTTTTATGGCATCACTCAGCAATCTGAAGGACTTATAATTTTTTGCGAACAATATAAGTCCCGAAGTATTTCTGTCAAGCCGGTTGCATATGGAAGGAGTAAAGTTTCCAAAGCTTTCACAGGCCTTTTCCTTACAATAGGCAAGACATAGATCATTTATGGATACTAAACCCGATCCGTCCCTCTGGGATAAGATACCCTTTGGCTTATCAACCACCAGAATATCCTTATCCTCATAACAGATAAGAAGATCCTCTATGCTTACTTTTTTATCTGCAGGATCATAAGCTCTGTTATTTTTTTCAGTAAACTTCTTATATGTTTCTTCAGAAAAAAAGAAGGAGATCACATCATCCTCATTAAGTATCTCTCTCCCCTGAGCCTTTTTTGAATTCAGAGTTATATTCTTCTTTCTAAGCATCTTATATATAAAACCATCGCCGGCATTAACAAGATGCTTCTTCAGATACTTAAAAAGCTGCTGACCTTCATCCTCTTTTAAGACCTTTACAGCTATCATAATATCACAGCCCTTATACTATCAAACAATTCACTGTTATCATCCTTTTCCTTTTTCAGATTAAGGCACATATCCCCCGCTCTTTTTAAAAAGGCTTCTTCCTGGTTATAGATCTTCAGGCTGAAAGAAGTGTCTTTTAGGATATTTTTTTTGATATATGCTTCAAGATCGGAAATACTTTTATTATCTGTCTGAGAATAAGCTATTATATTTTTGCATTTGCACAAGAGAGCATCCACCTGGTAGGTTTTTTCATAGGTTGTAAAGATAAGATCATACATGATATCACTATCTCCCCCTTGTTTTTCCACCTTTTTATAGAAATCCTCAGGAATCTTTTTTGCCCTTAAAAACATTATAAGATTTACGGCGCTCTTGCTTGCAGGCAGAAGACTTAAAACAGCAAAGACAGACCAGACGCTTTTTGTGGTTTTAAGAGTCAGATAACCTAAGAGATATATTCCCACAGCCAGCAAAAACATGAGAGCTGTCCTGACTATCGCCATCCTTCTACTGTCTCTTATATAAAATTGCTTTCCCTTTATAGGCTTCTTTAAAAAATTCATTTTTAACCTCAGTTTATGGGGCTGCTAAATCTCTTTAAAGCTGTAAATATAGTAGTCGGCAAGCTCCTTCTTCCTATCCTCTTCCTCGCTTGAAAAACGATCATGGATACAACAGACCTTCATTCCCGCTGCCTTCCCGGCCTTTATCCCATCTACAAGATCCTCAAAAACCAGGCATTCACTTGCTTGTAAGGACAGATTTTTCGCTGCCATAAGATAAACATCCGGTGCCGGTTTTCCCTGAATATCACTGCGTCCGGATATGATCACATCAAAAAAATCCCTTATTCCGTTACTTTTTAAACAAGTTTCAGTAAGATGAAGGGAATTACTGGTGGCTATACCCATTTTTATTTCATTGTCCTTAAGTTTATGTAAAAAATCAAGAACTCCGTCCTTTAAAGGAACCTCTTTTGCATACTTGTTTTCAGCCATTAAATTCCAGCAGCTCATTATCTCTTCAAGACTTTCCGAAAGGCTGTATCTTTCTTTAAAAAATACAGCAGTCTCATAGAAGGTCTTCCCACCGATCATCTGTTGAAGACCCTCCTCCATTTCCAAGCCATGCATGGACAAAAATTCAATATCTATCTGCTTCCACATCCACATGGAATCAACCAGGGTTCCGTCAAGGTCAAAGATCACGCCCTTTATATCTTTTAACATCAATTACTCTTCAAAGCCTCCAGGACAGCCACTATAAAGTCATAGCTGTGCTGAATAGAGCTTATGCTTACTCTCTCCTTTGTTGTGTTGACATTGTCCACATCAACTCCCATTACCACCACATCCATGTCTCTTATCTTATCCGTTATCACTCCGCACTCAAGACTGTCATGGGTACCTCTTTCAATAAGGTGCTTACCATAAGCCTTAAAATAAGTATCGCTGAAAATCTCTCTGAGCTTTGAATATCTTGCATACTCCCAGGAGTGATAGTTTTCCTCTACTATATAGCTTCCCCCTATGGTCTCCGTAAGATACTGAAGCTTGTCGCTTAAGGCATGCTTTTCCGAGGTAAGCTGACTTCTGATGCTTATATGAACAACAAACTCATTTTTTACAAGCTCTATTATGCCTGTATTCAGTGAAGTCTGTACTATATTCTGCATTTTGGGACAAAGCTTTACGATACCGTCGGGAATGGTCATAAGTAAAAAGATCACCCTCTGCTTTAGTCTGTCCTTGATACACTGGCAGGTATCCTCACCCTTATTTTCGCAATATATAGTCAGATTATCCTCTATCTGGTAATACTCCTTCTGAAGATCTCTGTCAAAATCAGCAACTATATCCTCCAAAGCATTTATATTCTCTTCTTTTATAAGAATGGAGGCCTTGGCCTCTCTTGGGATGCTGTCATACTGCATGCCACCCTTTATATAAAAGAGATCAAATTTCATGTGAAGATCGATGGAGTGGAGAAGTCTCCCCAGTATTATATTTGCATTTCCTCTGTACTGGTCGATCTCAAGACCTGAATGTCCCCCTGAAAGTCCGCAGATCACAAGATCGTAAACAACACCTGTCTTCTCCTTATATCTGACGGGAACCTTACACAAGACCTTCCTGCTTCCCGCACTGCTGTTAAGGATCTCCCTCTCCCTGTAATGATCGAAGCTTATAAGCCTGCGGGAGGTGATCAGCTTGGTATCAAGGCCAAGTACACCACTCATTTTAGGGTATCTGTCACAGGTAAAAAGTGCCTCGATCTTTGGATGCTTTAGCTTCTTATCTGAAAGAATGGATAAGATATAGGACATTCCAACCCCGTCAAGAGCTCCCAGTGAGGATCCCTTTGAATATATATAGTCATCGATTATGGACAATAAAAGTCCCTCTTTGTTCAGGTCTCTTTTTGCATCATAATCATAGCTGTCCTCAATAAACATATCCATATGAGCCTGAAGCAATACAGCTGCCTCTCCTTCGTAGCCTTCAGAGGCATCCTTATAGATAAAGATATTTCCTGCTTCATCCTCTTTGCAGAAAAGTTCATTCTTTTTTGCAAAGTCTTTCAAATATTCTTTTAGCTTTAAAAGATTATTGGAGCCATGGGGTATATTGCAAATATCCTCGAAATATCTGAACAACTCCAATGGCTCCAGTTTTTCCAAAACATTCATTTATTTCTCCTTAAAGGGGTTTTTTATAAGATCCACAGAAGAATTATTATTTCCTTTAGATGACTTTCTTGAAAGGATCCCTTCCTTCTTTGGAACTGTTTGATCACTGCTGCCTGCAAGATTCTCCACATTAGCGGCAAGGCTCTGATTTTCCTGTTCAATTGACTGAAGATCCTCTTCAAGCTCAACCTGTGGATAGAGATCCGCTCTGTTCTTGTCAATGATATCTCCGCATCTTCTGAGATCTCTCAAAAGTCCGCCGTATTTATCATCTGCAATAGATATGGCTCCGTTCACTATATTCTGAAGCTCTATAAGCATATCATCTATATACTTCATTGCAGACTCTCTTATATTGTTGGCATCCATCACAGCCTGGTCTACAGTGTGCTGAGCCTGCTCATTGGCACTTCTGCATATCTCATCCGCTCTGGCATAAGCCTGCTGCATTATCTCATGCTCACTTATCATGTGATTTGTATTGGCTGTAGCCTCTGCTATCATGGCATCAGCCTTGGCTCTGGCATCATTAAGTATAGCTTCTTTATTGCTTATTATCTTCTGATATCTTTTTATCTCATCGGGAGTCTTTGTTTTAAGCTCTCTTAAATACTCCTCTAATCTCTCTCTTTCAACCACTATATTGGTGCTGGAAAACTTCTGATATTTACAGCTGTCAATAAAATCTTCCATCTCTTCGATTATCATTTCAATTTTTGTACTCATACATTTTACCCCCTGTTGACTCCGGTCAAACATATTTCTGCAATATTCCACTCCCCTTAGGGTCAAGACTCCCTTTTGAACCTTTAGCGTAATCCCTCAAAGCAGGCAGCTAGCCCACCGAGTTAAACTTTGCATAAGTAAGATCCGCTACCGGTTTTGGCACAAAAGCCGAAATATCCCCACCAAAGCTGGCCACTTCCTTTACCGTTGAGGATGAAAGATAGGCATATCTTAAGTCCGTATTGAGGAAGATAGTATCGATCTTTGAATCTGCCAGCTTTCTGTTTGTCTGAGACATCTGGAGTTCATACTCAAAATCAGTCACGGCACGAAGTCCCCTCACTATGACCGGTGCCTCAAACTCCTTGCATGCATTTACCAGTAGTCCACTGTAGCTTGTTACCCTTACATTACTGAATTCTCCGGTAAGATCCTCTAATATATTAACACGTTCCTCCACTGAAAACAACGGAGTCTTAACCTTATTATCCAGCACTGCAACGATCAGCTCATCAAAAATATTTGCAGCCCTTTTTATTATATCCATATGTCCCATTGTAACCGGATCAAAGCTTCCCGGGTAGATTGCCTTTCTCATATCTTTACTCCACTTTCCTTTACTTTTTTCTTATGAATACATGCTTGTTATTCTTATACTCTTTTATCCTGAAGGCCTCAAAGCCCAGCTCTTCAAGGTAATCGCTTTCACATTCCCTTTCTGTTTCAAGTACAATGATATGCTCCTTTTCAAGAAGTCCTGAAAGGGCCAGATATCTTAGAGCATCCTCTTCCAGACCCTTTCCGTAAGGGGGGTCCATAAAGATCAGATCAAAGGTCTCGCTGCCTTCAAGGATCCTCATTGCTGATACTGCATCCTTTTGAATGATCCTGCTTTTTGACTCATAAGCACAGGTTTTTATGTTTTTCTCTATACAGGCAGCTGCTTCTTTGGAATTTTCAACAAAAACAGCCTTCTTAGCTCCCCTGCTCAGAGCCTCAAGGCCAAGAGCTCCGCTTCCGCTGAAAAGATCAAGGACTTTTGAATCGGCATAAATATAGGGAGCCAAAATATTAAAAAGAGTTTCTTTTATCTTATCCTGAGTAGGTCTTGTGGAAAGACCAAGAGGAGCCACCAGCTTAAGACTCCTTTTTTCACCTGCTATAATTCTCATATCACTCCTCTTATTTTATACGGATCTTAGTTCCCTTTCCGTCTCTTTTTGACAGCTTGAGTTTTGAAAGATCAACCGCTTTTCCATCTACCATAACCTCTTCCTCACAGCCGTAAGCATAGAGATAGGCCTTCTCTACCAGATCATTTTCCGAAAGCTTCATTCCCCTGACCCCCAGAGCACTCTTTTTCTTAAAGGGTACTTCGTCTAAAAGGAACTTTATATAAAAACCCTCTTTGCTTCTAAGTATGACCACATCCTCTGCCACAATAGGGGAAACGCTTATCACCATGTCCCCATCTGACAGACCGCTGGCATTTACGGATCTTTTCACCACATCAAACTCGCTGCCCTCCACCTGCTTCATCATAGACTTCTGTGTGATAAAGCAGAGCTTTTGACTAATAAGTCTCTCCAGGGAGCTTACATAAATATATCTTTCCTTCTGACTGTTATAATTGCTGACATTGTCGATGGGCACTCCCTTATCTCTTAGTTTTCCCATTGGAAGATCCATTACCTTTAATGAATGCATCTGTCCGCTGTCAGTAAAGACACATATCTTACCGGTATTCATAACGGAAAATACATATTTGTTTTCATTATCCACAGTCTCTTTGTTTCTTTCATAGGTCTGAAGGTCTATGGTCCTTGCATATCCGAAGCGATCCATAAGAAATATCACCTCAGACTCTTCAATCTTCTTTTCCTCAAATACAGCTTCCCCGGCATTGGTGATCTCTGTTTTTCTCTCAGTGGCATATTCCTTTTTAAAGCCGTCAAGACTTCGTATTATGACCTTGTCCATAGACTTTGGGTTAGTAAGAATATCCTTGTAATTATCTATATTTTTAAGGGTCTGATCATGCTCCTTCATAAGAGCCTCTATTTCAAGTCCTATAAGCCTGTAAAGTCTCATATCCAGAATGGCCTTTGCCTGCTTTTCGGTGAACCTAAGCTGCTCCGCCATTTTTCTTGATATCCTGGATTTAAAATTTATTCCCTCGGTTTTTCCCTCAACCAGACAGGCCTTAGCCATTTTCAGATCCTTGGAGCCCCTTAATATCTCTATTATAAGGTCTATCACATCACAGGCATGGATAAGACCTTCCTGAATTTCCTTTTTTTCAAGCTCCTTTTCCAGCAGGGTCCTGTACTTTCTTCTGAGCAGCTCTCTCTGGAAATCCACATGGTATCTGATGATATCCCTAAGGCCAAGGGTCTCGGGTCTTCCGTCACATACCGCCAGCATATTTACTCCAAAGGTATCCTCAAGCTTAGTCTTTTTATAAAGAAGATTCTTTACATTCTCAATGTCAGCATCCTTCTTAAGTTCGATGACTATCCTTATTCCTTCTTTTGAGGACTGGTTTGATATATCAACTATATCATTGGTTTTCTTTGTCTCTATAAGAGAAACTATATCCAGTAAAAATTTGGAGATGTTGGCTCCTATCATGGTATAGGGGATCTCTGTTATGACCAGACGTTCACGACCTCCCTTAACCTTCTCGCTTTCTACCCTTCCTCTTATCTTTATCTTGCCGCTGCCGCTTTCATATACAGACCATAGCTCGTCTTTATTTACAACTATACCGCCTGTGGGAAAATCGGGCCCCTTAAGGTACTCCAAAAGCTCAAGAGTGGAAATTTCAGGGTTTAACATATATGCTTTTACTGTATCTATAACCTCTCCAACGTTATGGGGCGGCATATTGGTAGCCATTCCTACGGCTATTCCCTCTGTGCCGTTTATCAAAAGGTTTGGCAGTCTTGCAGGTAATACCGAGGGTTCCTTTTCAGTTTCATCAAAGTTTGGGACAAAGTCCACCACATCCTTATCAAGATCTGCAAGAAGAACCTCCTGGGAAAACTTTTGAAGTCTTGCTTCAGTATACCTCATGGCCGCCGCGCCATCGCCTTCAATGGAGCCAAAGTTTCCATGACCATCCACCAGGGGCATACCCTTTTTAAAATCCTGAGCCATTACAACCAGGGCATCATAAATCGAGGAATCCCCATGGGGATGATACTTACCCATGGTATCCCCTACTATCCTTGCTGACTTTCTATAGGGACTGTCATATTTTATGCCAAGCTCATGCATATCATAAAGAGTCCTTCTCTGTACCGGTTTAAGTCCGTCCCTTACATCCGGAAGAGCTCTTGATATTATTACGCTCATAGCATAATCTATATAGGATTTTTGCATGACCTCCGAAAACTCGGTCTTTATTATCTGTTCATCTTCGGTAATCTCAGGCATTTAAAATAACTTCCTTTCCTTGCATCAGTCGGGTTATTTTTCGATCCTTATACTCATCAGGCATCTATATCCGCATCATGGGCATGCCTGTATATAAAATCTCTTCTTGGCGGCACTTCATTACCCATAAGCAGCTCTGTAGTGGTGGATGCAAGTCTTGCATCCTCAATCTCCACAAGCTTAAGGCGTCTTCTTTCCGGATCCAGGGTGGTTTCCCACAGCTGTTCCGCATCCATTTCCCCAAGACCCTTATATCTTTGAAGAGTAAAATTCTTATGACTTTTTCTGTATACCGAAAGAGCCTTATCATCATAAAGATATTCTTCGCTCCCTCTTTGAGGAAGAGCTTTATATAAAGGAGGCATGGCGATATAAACATGACCCTCGTATATAAGCTCAGGCATAAATCTGTAAAACAGGGTCAAAAGCAGGGTGGATATATGAGCCCCGTCCACATCGGCATCTGCCATTATTATTATCTTGTCGTATCTTAGCTTGCTTATATCAAAATCATTTCCGTAGCCTTCGGAAAAACCGCAGCCAAAGGCATTTATCATGGTTTTTATCTCTGCATTCGCCAAAACCTTATCTATAGTTGCCTTTTCCACATTCAGGATCTTACCCCTTATGGGAAGTATGGCCTGATACATCCTGTTTCTGGCAGTCTTTGCGGATCCTCCGGCGGAATCTCCCTCTACAATAAATATCTCACATTTTTTTGCATCCTTGCTTTCACAGTTGGCAAGCTTACCGTTGGAATCAAAGGAGTATTTCTGCTTAGTCAGCATGTTGGTCTTGGCCTTTTCCTCCGACTTTCTTATCTTGGCGGCCTTTTCAGCACAGGATAAGATCTTTTTAAGCTCATCTATATTTCTGTCAAAGTAAAGAGTAAGTTCATCACCCGTAATCTTTGAAACAGCCTTGGCAGCATCCTGATTATCAAGCTTGGTCTTTGTCTGCCCTTCAAATCTGGGATCCGGATGCTTTATTGAAACAACTGCAGTCATTCCGTTTCTTATATCTGCTCCGGTAAAATTGGCATCCTTATCCTTCAGTATATTAAGCTCCCTTGCATAGCTGTTCATTACTGTGGTAAACATGGTCTTAAAACCGGTTAAATGAGTTCCTCCTTCGGAATTGTATATATTATTACAAAATCCCAAAACATTCTCATGAAACTCATTAACATACTGAAAGGCAACTTCAATCTCTATTCCCTCAGCCTCTCCTTTAAAATAAACAGGCTGACTGACTTCCTCATCATTTTTATTGATATCTTTAACAAAACCCACAATACCGTCGGGTTCGTTAAAGATCATTTCCTCCGGGCTTTCACCCCTTAGATCCTTAAATACTATTGTAAGCTTAGGATTAAGATAAGCCGTTTCATGTAAGCGGCTTTTTATATCCTCTTCCTTAAAGCGTGTTTTTTCAAATATCTGATCATCCGGCAGAAAGTTTATCTTTGTTCCCGTACCCCTGGCATTACCAATAACAGGCAAAAGACCATTCTCAAGCTCCAGTACCGGCTTTCCCCTGTTATATCTGTCATGGTAGACCTTACCCTCTCTTCTGACCTCAATATCCAGATAAGCTGACAGGGCATTGACCACGGAGGATCCCACACCATGAAGGCCGCCGCTGGTCTTGTAGGCGGAATCATCAAACTTACCGCCTGCATGAAGGGTAGTAAAGACCACCCTTTCCGCACTGACACCCTTTTCATGCATGCCTACAGGTATTCCTCTTCCGTTATCGCTTATGGTGGCAGATCCGTCCTTTTCCAGGGTCACGTTTATTTTGTCACAATAACCTGCCAAATGTTCATCAACTGAATTATCTACGATTTCATATATGAGATGATTTAAGCCCTTTGTTGTTACTGAACCTATATACATTCCGGGTCTTTTTCTGACTGCTTCAAGACCTTCAAGTACAGTAATACTTCCGGCATCATATGTTTCTGCTTTTGCCATAAACCTTCACCCCTGATAAAATAAACTAAATTGTTTTTACTCCCATCATAAAAACACATTACAGTTTACCACATTTTGTAGAAAAATCAAGATTTATCCACAACAAGTTGTACGTAAAGGCTTTTTTGTCCGAAAACAGAAAATTAAAGACTGTAAAAAACATCTCTTTCAGATATTTTTTCAAGCTTTTCAAGTATTGGTCTGTTTTTTTCAAGCTTAAGCTCCCTGTCCTCCTTTAACAGCTTCTCCACATCCTCCGAAGCCTTCTTCAATATAGCAGCATCGGTATATATATCCCCCAGCTTAAACTTCATATCCCCGCTCTGTCTTATACCGAAGAAATCCCCCGGGCCCCTTAATTTAAGATCCTCTCTTGCTATGTAAAATCCGTCAGTGGATTCTGCAAGGATACCAAGACGTTTTCTGCTGTCCTCATTATCCTTGCCGTCAACGAAAACGCAATAGCTCTGAGCCTCTCCTCTTCCTATTCTTCCCCTTAGCTGGTGAAGCTGGGCAAGACCGAATCTTTCTGAATTTTCAACCACCATAAAGGTAGCATTAGGCACATTGACTCCCACCTCAACTACTGTAGTTGAAACCAGTATATTAATGGAATTATTATAAAAATCCTCCATTATATCCTGTTTTTCTTTGGCCTTTAGCCTGCCGTGAAGGCACTCTATCCTTACTTCATGTCCAAAGCTTTGTCTTAAAACTTCCGTATAATTGATAACGTCTTTGGCCTCCACCCCCTCACTTTCTTCTACCAGGGGACATATTATATATGCCTGGTGGCCAAGCTTTAGCTCTTCTTTTATATATTTTATTATGAGAGAGTTTTTCCTTTCATTTACAACACAGCTCTTTATCTTAAGCCTTCTTGAAGGTATTTCATCAATTACCGAAATATCCAGATCTCCATATAGTATCATGGCAAGGGTTCTTGGTATTGGAGTGGCGCTCATAACAAGAACATGAGGCACATTATCCATGTTTTTATTTACAAGAGCATCTCTTTGTTTTACCCCGAACCTGTGCTGTTCATCTGTGATCACCAGGGCAAGGTCACTGTATTCTGCCTTTTCCTGTATAAGGGCATGAGTTCCGATTATTATATCCGCTTCCTTTGATCCTATCTTCTTATATATCCTCTTCTTTTCGGCAGCCTTCATTGAACCCGTAAGAAGAAGCACCTCTACCTTTAATCCGCTTTTTGATATCAGCTTTAAAAGGCCTTCATAATGCTGACCGGCAAGTATTTCAGTAGGTGCCATTATAGCGGCCTGATAGCCGTTTAAAGCCACCATAAGGGCTGCCAAAAAGGCTATTATCGTCTTTCCGCATCCTACATCTCCCTGAACCAGCCGGTTCATGGAAAGCCCTCTTGTAAGATCCCCTTCTATTTCCGAAAGGACCTTTAACTGGGCCTTTGTAAGCTCATAGGGAAGTTCAGCTATTATGTTCCTTATTTCCGGGACCGGGGATATACTGAAGTTATTCCTGGCCCTCATATTATCCTCTTTCAGTGCTCTTAACCTTAAAATATAGAAAAAGAACTCTTCATAAACAAATTTTTCTCTTGCCCTTCTTAGATCCTCCAGATCCTTAGGAAAATGCATGCTTCTGTAAAGATCTGTTTCCTCCATTCCCTTCAGCTGATCAAGAAGCTGTTTTACTCCCTTTTTAAGCATCTGGTTTGTCAAACCCTTAACCAGCGGATAAACAGGCTGAAGAGTATTTTTTATCTCATCATACTGCTCTTTGGTAAAGATCAGGGCCTGATCAATACATAATTGAGAACCCTTAAGATATATCTGTCCGTAAAAAATATATCTTCCCCCTACCTTCAGACTCTTGGATAAATAGGGCATATGAAACCATACGGCATTGATAAGGGGATCTGAAGTTTTTAAAGGGCAGGAAGTTATGGTAAGCCTTCCTGCCCTTCTCATAAGGGGTCTTTTTAAAACAATGGCTTCAAAAGCTATGGTCTTGTCAAGCTCTTTAGCTGTTACCTCCAAGGCTTCCTCATATCTGACATAATCTCTCGGAAAGTAGCTTATAAGATCTTCGTAGGTCTTTATACCCGCCTTTTCAAAGAGAGCCGCTGTTTTTTCCCCTATTCCTTTTATATTTATAATATTACTGTCAAGTATACTCATTCTACCGAAACTACATAATAGTAAATTGGCTGGCCGCCGAAATGAAGCTCCACATCCAGATCGGGATACTTCTTTTCAACTGTATCAAGGAGTTCAGCCGCCACATCCTCATCTACTTCCGCTCCGTAATATATGCTTATAAGTCCCGACTCATCATCAACCATTTTGTCCAGCATCTCAAGAGTCGTATCTTCCACGTTATTTCCCACAGCCAGTATATCACGGTCTCCTATACCCATTATATTTCCCTGCTTTATCTCTATGTCGGAAATGACAGTATCACGAACAGCATAGGTTACCTGGCCGGTCTTAACATTCCCTATTTCCTCTGTCATGGAATTTGTATTTTCTTCAACAGAAGCCTCCATAGAATAATTGATCAGAGCCGTTATTCCCTGCGGAATGGTCTTTGTGGGGATCACTATTATGTTTTTATCCTCTACCAGATATTTCGCCTGTTCTGCAGCCATGATGATGTTTTTATTATTGGGAAGAATGAAGATATTTTCTGCATTCACCTCTTCAATAGCTTCAAGCATATCCTCAGTAGAAGGATTCATGGTCTGTCCGCCGGATATGATCCTGTCAACTCCAAGACCCTTAAAAATCTTTTCAAGACCTTCTCCTGTAGTCACGGAAATAAATCCCATCTTCTTTGCTTCTTCCTTAATAAAGGATGCTACGGGATCCTTCCTGCTTTTTTCTTCTTTAGCCTTGCCATCTGAAAGAGACTGGCCCTCATCCCCGGATTTTTTATCAGGAGACTTATCCATTTTATCCTCTGATGCTGCAGCCTTCTTTTCATTAACAGGAGTCTTTTCTTTAAAAGTCTCTGCTTTACTGTCACTGTCCTTCTTTGAAGCAGGACCTTCTATCTTTTCGGGTCTTTCAACAGGTCTTAAGTTATTTACCTCCACATCATAAACCAGACCGTAATCAATACCCTTCTGTATGGCAAGACCGGGGTCATTTGTCTTTATGAAGACACTGATGAGATTACTGTTTCTTCCGCTTGATACACTGTATTCCTCCCTGTCCCCGATGGAATCAAGATAGGTTTTAAAGTCATCATCATTCTTATTATTGAAAACATCCTTTACGTTAACAAAGAATCTTACACTGTAGCTGTATTTTATAAGAGGCTCGCTTTCTTCTTCCTCCTCATTGGATTCATCCTCAAAGGTAAGATCCACCTCCTTGCCGATAAGACAATCATAGATTCCCTTCAAAAACTCCAAAAGTCCCTGACCGCCGGAATCAACCACGCCTGCCTGCTTTAACACAGGAAGCATATCCGGTGTCTTCTCGAGAGTTTCTTCGGCAGCCTCGATCACAGCCAGAGCAAATTTTTCTACATCCTCTTCCTCTTTAACAAGCTGGGCAGCTCTGTCAGCGGCAGCCTTCGCCACCGTTAATATAGTACCTTCCTTAGGCTTCATTACGGCCTTATAGGCAGATTCCGTAGCCTTCTGAAAAGCATTGCTCAAAATAACAACATCTATCTCCTGCTGGGATTTTACCACCTTGGTAAAGCCTCTTATAAGCTGGGAAAGAATAACTCCCGAATTTCCTCTTGCTCCGCGCAGGGATCCGGATGACATTGCCTTACAAAGGACATCCATCTTTACTTCTTCCAAGCTCAGCACTTCTCTCGCCGCTGACATTATGGTTAAAGTCATATTAGTCCCTGTATCCCCATCAGGAACAGGAAATACATTTAATTCATTTATATAGGCTTTCTTGGCCTCCAATGCTTTTGCGCCTGCCAAAAAACACCTGGAAAGTGTCACGGCATCGATTGTTTTATTACCCACTTAGTCGTCCTCCTTAGTCGATAACCCGGACGCCTTCGACAAAAATATTTATGCGTCCTATTTTTAATCCGGTAAACTCTTCAACCTTATATTTCACACTGCTTATAAGATTATCGCTTACGGCCTGTATACTGACTCCGTACACCACGATCACGTGAAAATCAAGTCTCAGCTTTCCATCAACCAGCTTAACTATTATCCCATGAGTCAGACTGTCTTTTTTAAGTAATTTAACTATACCGTCTTTCACATTAACAGCAGCCATTCCAACGATACCAAAACATTCCATTGCAACTGTTCCGGCATACTGAGCAATAACTTCTGTATCAATGGATACGTTCTCGATCTTTGTACTAATACTACCCTTCATAGACACTCCTCCATATTATTATTTTAACAACAATACCTTCTTACATTACAACATTAAAAGAGCTTTTGCAAATATTTAAATCTTTTTTTCATCCACAGGCTGATAATAGCTGCATTTTTGCACTCTTCCTTACATATTATAACTGTTCTGCCTTATTTATTCCACATCTGCCGGAAAAATTATATCCAAATCTTTTGTAATTTCCACTTGCAATAAGCATTTCACGCTGATATAATACCTTTGTTGTGTAAAAAAATTTATCTGTATTTTAATTTTCGGACGAAAATAATACAGCTGATATAAAGGAGGTGTAGAGATGGCAAAGTGTGATATTTGCGGTAAGGGTATTCATTTTGGTAACAATGTCAGTCATTCACATAGAAGATCAAACAGAATTTTTAATTCAAATATCAGAAGAGTAAAGTGCAAGGTTAATGGTACTCCCAAGACCCTTCATGTATGTACTCGCTGTCTGAAGTCTGACAAAGTAGAAAGAGCATAAAGCTTTATATTTGTTTATTATTCAGGATTTTAAAAATGTGGTCGCCTTTTGGCTGATCACATTTTTTTGCCTTACAGGCAAAAAAAACGCCTTACCTGCGAAAAAAAGGACGCTTTACATGCGAAAAAAAAGGACGCCTTAATATGCGTCCTTCAACCTTGCGAATTCCTGATTTATTATCTGTATTGCTCCGTTATCTCCTGAGAGATTATCCGGATGATATATCTTAAGAAGATCTCTGTAGCGCTTCTTCAAAGCAAGGAAATTATCAACTCCACTGAACAAAAGTCCCGGATCGATGACCTGACTCTGTCCAAAACTGCCTGAATTTCTGTTCTTCTTAAACTCTTCTTTTTCCTTTTCAAAAGCAGCCTTATCTCTGCAAAGCTCCTTAAAGCCATTTTCCAGAATAGCTAACTTCTTCTCAACTAACATTCTCTGATAAGCAATGTTATCGGAGTAATCCTTTGGCTTTGCCCTGTTCTCCTCTGCGGCTTTTTGAAACATCTCCTTTTCAGCTGTAAAGCGCTTCTTTTCAGCCTCAAAGTCCTCTTTTTCCCGATCAAAATTAGCGCGATCAATCTCAAGCTTTTTGCTTTCCTGCATAAGCCAAAATCTAATACCGGCCAGATCCTCGGCCGTTATATTCTTTGCAATATCCATATTTTTCCCCTTATTATGATTCCCTTATATACTACCCTTGATCATTTAATCATGTGCTTGTATCCTCTCCCCAGATAGATACACCACATATAGTACTATACACCCCTGCAAAAATTATGTCAACCCTAATTATGCCTTTTTCTTCATCCTTGTCTGACTGTTAAAGTTCATATCATTGATATGCAAAAAGAAGATCTGTATTGACATCAATATTACAAATTCCAAAAAGATCAGATTTAATACTTTCCTGCTGTTAAATATGGTAAAGGTCATCATAAAAAGTGCAGTTGATATTGAAATCTCGTAAAGACTGGTTCCATGGATCCCATGATAAAAGACAAGAAAAGTCTTTCTTTATATCTTCCACTTTATTCACCTTATTATTATCTGAATACTGACAGAGCATTAAAAAGGCAGCAGCTTTATATATGCTCCTCTCAAAAGGTCACATTATTCCTCAGGCTTGGTGTCATTATCGGGAAAAGCCTTATTGGCAGCCTCCTCATCCGAAACCAGCTGATTCTTTTTTGAAGCGTAATTATTTATTATATCCGGTATCATATCAAGGATCTTTGTAAGTCCGTCCTGGTTCTTGATATTTACGATCCTTGTAGTTCCATTGGCAATTATCAAAACAGCAGAAGGGGACATCTTTCCCGAAATACCACCTGCACCATTATCCTTTTTTTCCCCTCTGAAATTTCCGGCTCCAACACCAAAGGAAACATCTACAAAGGGAATTATCGTAGCTCCGTTAACCTCCAGGGGTTCTCCCACCACCGTCTTTGATGATAAAAAACCGTCCATTCCCGTTAACAGACTGTCCACTATCTGATTGAAATTTTTTTCAGCCATTATTAAGCCTCCTTCTTAAATTCCTTAAGCATATTTCTAAATCCCTTATGGAAATATATTCTATAACCGATGAGCAGGAGGGTAAATACCCTGATCCTGCCTTTCATAAACAAGCTGTAATCATTTATATCCCTTTCATAAGAGACGTCAACCAAAAGGCTTTCTCCCATAATGGGATATACTAAAGCTAAAAGAGATAAAAGAGAACCCAGTTGATAGGAATCTTCCCTTCCAAGCTTCAAAATAAGCTTCATCTTTCCGGGCTTTATATGTCTTAAAAGCTTCCCTCCCTCAATAAGGAGATTATTCAACTGCTCTCTGGTATTTTCCTTTCCAAAAAAATTTATGTAATAATCCGCATTCTCCAAAAGCTTCTTCAGTCTTTGAGTAATTTTTTTTATTTTCTCTTCAAAATCCTTAAAGAATTCAAGCAGTTTTGTTAAATACTCTCCTATCCTCTCTGCAAGGCCTTCTTCAGAGGCTCCCTCTTCTTCAGAGTCCTCATCTTCCGTATCCGTCCTTCTGGTATCATCATCAGTAAAGGAGCCTTCTTCCATCTCTCCCTCAGCTCTTTTTTTATCCTCCAGGAATTGATCACTTTCAGGATCATAGCTTTCTATCTTATATTCCGCTTCTGAGTCGTTTGGGATCTCAGGATCCTCCTCTGCCGCTTCAGCTTCTCTCTCCTCTGCACTTAGATCCTCTGCCTTCTCCCCATCCCTTCTCCTGTCTTTAAGGCTCTTTTTCAGGGGCTTTTTTTCTCTGTCATCCGGCTTCTTTTTTATTGTAAAAAAAAGAACCTTTATACAGTAGCTTATCTCCCCTTCATACCTGAACACTGCCCTTATACTCTTAAGAAAGAAGGATACTCCCAAATTTATATAGAAAATTCCGGGGTCGGCAGTTCTTTCGGAATCCACCCTGTACCTTATGGGAACAAAGAGTATTATGGATAAAAGGAGCAGAAGGGTCAGTATCAGACATAACAAGACTATTCCTATGATTTTAAGTATTAGAAGTACCGTCTCTAACATAAATCATCCCGCATTCCAAATTTATATTTTAATAAAAGTCCTCTTATCCTACGATCATGATCTGCTATCCGATCAAAAGATCCAAGGTCTTTGCAAAAGCTGCCGGCTTAAATCCTCTTCCCTCGAAAGGTTAGTCTCATCTTTACTTCCTGTCTGAGGTTTTTTACACTGCCCTTTTTTTCATACAGCTCCATAACTATATCCCTTACCAGAGCATAGCATTCTCCGGGGCTTTCAGCCACACCGATGATAAAATGCTTTCTCTTCCTGAAATTCTTTTGTTTAAACATGGCCGCCGGAATAAGATCAAATACATCTTTTTCATTAGATGAAAGCTCGATAAAGGTAACTCCCACCATTCCCCGGCCTGTAAGGAGCTTAAATTTGATCTTGTCGATATCTTTCTTTGTTTTTTCTGTTAAAAAGAGTCTGTCCGCATATCTTATCATAGAGCTGCACCCTTTCCCTTCAAAAAAGCCTGATCAAAGGCTTTCTATTCCGGATCATCCTGAAGACTAATTATAGCATTTTCTCCTGTAGGCTTGCAAGTTTTTAAAGATTTAACATAAATACTTGTTGTGTTACTGAAAAACTGATAAAATGCTTGTGGTTTTTTTTAGAATAATGTAAAATTTATACAAAATGTGTGAAGTCTGAGGTATTTATTATTTTACCTCTATCAAAATTATTTTTAATTAAGCTTGGGGGTTATTCTTATGTATCAGAAAACTGTGATCTACAAAAATGAAATGAACGAAAAAACCATGAGCTTCCTTAAAAGATATGTCAAGAGAGTTATAGGGAATCCGCCCGGCGTGTGTCCGATAGCGGTCCAGCTTTCTTTCCTTCAGAGTGCACATTCCCAAACCTGTGGTAAATGTGTTCCCTGTCGAGACGGTCTTGGGGAAGTTGAAATCATGCTTCAAAAAATAATGGAAGGAAAGGCCACTTCAAAAACCTTAGACGATATGATCGAATTGTGCCACATGATAGAGGACACGGCAGATTGCGCCATAGGATATGAGGCTGCAAGAGTAGTTCTTGAAAGTATCGAATTGTTTAAGGACGAATATATGAGTCACATAAACAATCACAGATGCCTTCCCGATGTAGGACAAAAGGTCCCCTGTATCTCCTACTGTCCCGCCCACGTGGACATACCTAACTATGTAGCTCTTATCGGTGAACACAGATATGCTGATGCCATAAACTGTATCAGACTGGATAATCCTTTTCCCACAGCCTGTGCCTTCATATGTGAGCACCCCTGTGAGGAAAAATGTCGAAGAGATCTTCTAGACAGCCCTATTAATATCCGCGGACTGAAGAAATTTGCGGTGGATCAGATTTCTGCCGATCAGGTAAAGGTTCCCGAGTGCAATGTGACGACCGGAAAAAAGGTTGCTGTTATCGGAGGAGGCCCTTCAGGCCTTACTGCAGCCTACTATCTCTCTCTTATGGGTCATAAGGTTACAGTATTCGAAGAAAAGGAACATCTTGGGGGAATGCTTTATTACGGTATTCCTAACTATCGTCTTCCCAAGGACAGACTTGACCAGGATATTGCCGCTATTCTTTCAACCGGAAATATCGAAATAAAATATAATACAAATATTCCTGATGATATAAGCATGGATACCGTTAGATCGGAATATGACGCCGTTTATATTTCTATCGGAGCCCAGGCCGGTAAGACTGTAAATGTTCCCGGTTCTGATGCCGACGGAGTTTATTCGGCTGTTGAAATGTTAGGAGAGATCGGCCGTGGCAACATCCCCGACTATACCGGAAAAAGGGTTGTTGTTGTTGGAGGCGGAAATGTGGCTATGGATGCTTCAAGAAGCGCCGTAAGATGTAACGCTGAAGAGGTTACAGTTATTTACAGAAGGCGTCAGGTTGATATGACTGCCCTTCCCTCCGAGATTCAGGGTGCCATCGAAGAAGGTGTTGAACTGCTTACATTGAATGCACCGGTATCTATTTCTGTTGATAAGAAAAATAAGGTTAAGGGTTTCCGTATGCAGCCCCAGATCATTTCTCTCTACAGAAACGGTCAGCCCGGTGTAACTAAAGCCAATGCCGAAGAAAGAGAAATACCCTGCGAGGTTGTTCTTATGGCCATCGGCCAGGATATCGTATCCGGCCCCTTTAAAGAATATAACGTTGACGATAAAAGGAAGACCTTCAAAACCGAATCCACAGCCAGAGTACCCGGATATGAAAATGTATTTGCAGGAGGCGACTGTGTCTTCGGACCGGCTACTGTTATTAAGGCTATCGGAGCCGGAAAGGTTGCCGCAATAAATATAGATAACTACCTAGGCTATCATCATAAGATATTGGGAGCCATTGATTACCCAGAGCCCAAGGCAAATGACCGTACCCATATAGGACGTGTTCATTTAACAGACCGCTCCGCCAGGGAAAGAAGGAAAAACTTTGATCCTGTGGAGAACGGAATGACCTATGACGAAGCTATGCAGGAATGCAGAAAATGTCTTCGCTGTGATCACTTTGGCTGCGGCGTAGTAGAAGGAGGCAGAATATGATGGTAAACGTTACGATCGATGGAGCAAAAGTCAATATCGATGATAAATTAACTATTTTAGAGCTTGCGAAATTTATGGATATAAGGGTTCCCACCCTTTGCTATTTAAAAAATGTAAATGAGATCGGTGCCTGCAAGATGTGCGTTGTAGAGGTTGAGGGTTATGACCATCTGGTTACCTCCTGTAATACACGCATTAAAGATGGCATGGTTATACATACATCCAGTGAAAGGGTAATAAAAGCACGTAAACAGGTGCTTAATATGCTTTTGGCAAAGCATAATATACATTGTTTTTCATGTGCAAAATCAGGTGACTGTACCCTTCAGGATCTGTCCAATGAATATGAAATAACAGAATCCTGCTATAAAACCAACTACTCAGAGTTACCTGCTAAAATGGAAAATCCTTTCCTGACCTACTATCCCGACCTTTGTATAAATTGCCAGCGTTGTGTAAGTACCTGTAATAGGCTGGCCGGCAACGGTGTCCTTCATAATTCAAAGCTGGGAATAAGAACTCTCATCGACGCACCCTTTGGCCCGGATTGGAAAGAGACCGATTGCGAATCCTGCGGCAACTGTGCCCAGGTATGCCCTACCGGTGCTCTTGTGGCAAAAAACAAGAAGAAATATCAGCCGGGTAAAATAAAGAAGGTTCTTACAACCTGTCCTCATTGTGCCACCGGCTGTCAGTACTACCTTATCGTTAAGGACAATACCATTGTGGATGTTGAACCGGCAAACGGTCCCTCCAATAAAAATCTTCTTTGCGTTAAGGGACGCTTTGGATCCTTCAACTTTGTTCATTCTCCCGAGAGATTAAAATACCCTCTCATCAAAAACCATGAGACCGGAGAATTCGAAAGAGCCAGCTGGGATGAGGCAATGGATCTTATCGCCTCTAAATTTAACCAGATCAAAAAGGAATACGGACCTGACTCACTGGCAGGTTTTGCATGCTCCCGTTCACCCAATGAAGATATCTACATGCTTCAAAAGATGGTACGTTGTGCCTTTGGTACAAATAATGTTGATAACTGTGCCCGTGTATGTCACTCCGCTTCTGTTCACGGTCTTGCCATGACCTTAGGCAGCGGTGCCATGACAAATCCCATTGCAGATATTACCAATGATGTGGATGTTATCATGCTTGTGGGCTCAAATCCCGAGGAGGCTCATCCTGTTGTTGGAATGCAGATAAGACAGGCTATAGCAAGAGGCACCAGACTCATAGTTGTTGATCCAAGAGATATAGGACTCTCTAAACAGGCAGACGTTCATTTAAAGCTTAAACCCGGTACCAATGTAGCTTTTGCAAACGGTATGATGAATGTTTTCATCAATGAAGGACTTGTGGATGAAGAATTTGTAAGAACAAGAACAGAGGGCTTTGAGGAGCTTAAAAAGATCGTTATGGATTACACTCCCGAAAAGGTAGCTGAGATCTGCCATATCGACCCCGATCACTTAAGAGAAGCTGCTCTTATGTATGCTAAAGCCAATAAGGCTCCTATCATTTACTGCCTGGGTGTTACAGAGCATTCAACGGGAACAGAAGGTGTTATGTCTATGTCCAATATGGCAATGATGGTTGGAAAGTTAGGCAGAAGCGGCTGTGGAGTAAACCCTCTTCGTGGTCAGAATAATGTGCAGGGTGCCTGTGACATGGGTGCTATGCCCGGTCATTTTTCCGGTTACCAGAAGATCACCGATGAAACTGCCATGAAGAAATTTGAAAAGGCATGGGGTGTTGAGTTAAACAAAAAACCCGGTATTTTCGCTACAGATGTATTTCCTGCAGCTATTAAGAAAGAGATCCGCGGACTCTTTATCTTCGGAGAAGATCCCATAGTAACTGACGCGGACACTAACCATATAAGACACGCATTGGAAAGTCTTGACTTCTTTGTTGTTGACGATCTCTTCATGACCGAAACAGCTAAGATGGCTGATGTTGTACTTCCCGGAGTAAGCTATGCCGAAAAAGAAGGAACCTTCTCCAATACCGAAAGACGTGTACAGAGAGTAAGAAAAGCCGTTACCCTTGAAGGCGAAATGAGACTTGATACAGATATATTTATTGACCTTATGAACAGAATGGGCTATCCACAGCCAAGACTGAGCAGCGAAGAGATAATGGATGAGATCGCCTCTCTTACTCCAAGCTTTGGCGGTATAAGTCACAGACGTCTTGATCATGAGGGCGGACTTCAGTGGCCTTGTCCCGATAAATATCATCCGGGAACTCCCATACTGCATGTAGGTAAATTCGCCCGTGGTCTTGGATGGTTCTACCCTGCTGAATACATTCCAAGTATGGAATTACCGGATGAGGAATATCCTTTCATCCTTATGACAGGCAGAATTCTGTACCACTACAATACTCGTGCCATGACCGGAAAGACTCCGGGACTTATGGAAAGAGAAGGTCACTCCTTTATCGAGCTGAACTCAGAGGATGCTGCGAGATTAGGAATCAAGAACGGTGAAATGGTACATGCCGTATCAAGACGAGGTGAGATCAATACCACTGCCCGTGTAGGTGACAAGGTATCTCCCGGGGAGACCTGGATGCCCTTCCATTTCCCCGACGGTAATGCTAATACTTTAACAAATGCCGCACTGGATAAATATGCAAGAATTCCTGAGTACAAGGTTTGTGCAATAAGGGTAGAAAAAATATAAACACATAATAGGAGGGAAGTTATGCAGGATTACAAAAAGATTAATTATCCGACTAATAAGGACGTGGTTTTACGTTACATACCGGGGCATTTTATTACCCCTAACTCCCATGTAAATTATTACATGGATCTGACTGATATGAAGTCCAGACAACGTGAAGCAAGAGCTACCGGTGAAGAGCTGGCTCAAAAATATATGGTTTCTGATCTTATAGATACCATATTATGTCTTAATGGTATGGAGGTTGTGGGCTCTTATCTTGCCAATAAGCTTACTAAGGCCGGAATGCTTTCTGCCAATACTCATCAGACCATCTATATCACCAGTCCGGAATATAATACCAGCGGACAGATGATGTTCAGAGAAAATAACCAGCACATGATAAAGGGAAAAAGGGTTTTGATCCTTATCGATACGGCTACTACGGGAGCGACCTTAAAATCTGCTGTTGGATCGGTCAGGTTCTATAAGGGGATTGTTGCCGGAGTTTCTGCTATCTTTACTGTTGCGGATAAGATCGAAGATATTTCCATAGATGCTTTATACACTACCAGAGATCTTCCCGACTATATCGGATATGCTTCGGATAACTGTGCAATGTGTAAAGCCGGAATACCTATAGACGCTTTTTGTAACGGTTTTGGCTACTCAACCCTTCAATAAGGATCAGGAAGTAAAGAGCATTTACCAATTACTTACAAAAAACCCTGTCAAAGACGACAGGGTTTTTTGTAAGTAATAAACTTTAGAATAAATCAATTGGTTTTCATGATCACATCTATGACAACATAATCACCGCGTATTCCAATACGAACATCCTCAGCTATACTGGCTACAATGGATTTTTCCAACTCATCCCAGGCCACGGCCTTATCTGAATCCTCTTCAATATCTGTATCGATGGAATCCTTATAATTGGAAAGAGACCAGCACATGGTATTCATAAAATCAGATGCTCCTATATCACCCGGCATACCCATGAGCATAGCCGGAGATGCTGCTGAAACCCAAGCCTGGCTCACATCGGCAGAAGGCATAAGAAATGCAAGCTCAAAAGCCTCTCTTATCTTTCCCATTACTCCCTTGACTGACTCATTCTTACCGGATTTGGATATAGCTAAAAGTTCCTCTCTCTTTTGAATATTCATAAAGGTCTCAGTTTCAACATGAAGCACAACTTCATTATCCCCACCGATAAAACTTAATTTCGAGGATACCTCACCGGTTATGGTCTTTAACATACACAGAGTATCTTCTGTTATAAGCCTGAGCCTCCTGGTACCCTTAGGAGATAAGCCTGCTTCAGTTGCAAATTTCTCCGCTTCTTCCAGTATATCCCCAAAATCCTCTCCATTTGTCACAAAAGAAAGTGCTTTTGATTTTATCATATTATTATTATTCCTCCGAAGATAAAGAAAACTATTCTATGGTCAAAATATCAGAAAATCCGGTAACCTCAAAAATCTCCTTGATATCATCGTTAGAACCGGTAACCTTCATACTGCCCTGCTTATTCATTGTCTTCTGAGCAGAAAGTAAAACCCTAAGTCCTGCTGAAGAAATATAGTCAAGCTCCTTAAGATCAAACTCAAGCTCTTCAACTCCTGAAAGACAATCCTTAAGTTCTGCCTCAAGTTCGGGTGCCGTTGTAGTATCAAGCCTTCCCTGTAATGCGATCACTAACTTATTACCTTCTGTTACCTTGTTGATAGTCATTTTTTTTCCTCCTAAATCTTTTAATCTACTCTCTCATCACCCCAGAAAAAAAGAGCGACTGTCCCGGGACCCGTGTGTGACCCTATAAGATTACCTATATAGTTTATGGTAACCTTTCCATTCATTTTTGTAAAATACTTTTCAATGAGATCTGCAACAGCCTTGGCGTCCTCTTTGCAGGCAGATTGAGATATAAAAACCTTTCCGCTGTAATTTTCACCATCCTGAGCATGCTGCTTCATTTTTTCAACAATACGTGCTATAACTTTTTTCTTGGTTCTTATTTTTTCTCTGGGCACCAGACGTCCTACGTAATCCACATTAAGCAGAGGACAGATATTCAAAACCCCGCCTAAAGCTCCGGCCGCCTTTGATATTCTCCCACCTTTTACATAAAATGTCAAATCCGTTGAAAAAAACCAATGATGAAGTTTCAGCCTGTTATCGATTGCAAAATTATAAATCTCATCTATAGATTTACCTGCGTCTCTAAGATCCGCAAGTTTATCCATCAATAGCCCGTACCCCGCTGAAGCTGCAAGAGAATCAACAATATAAAGCTTTCTGTTCGGGTACTTCTCCATGAGTACCTCTCTTGCTATATTTGCGGAGTTTATCGTCCCCGAAATTCCGGAAGACAAGGTCAAATGCAAAACATCCTTACCTTCTCTTAAAAAGCTCTCAAAATACTCTTCAAATTCATCGGCATTAACCTGAGATGTTTTAGTATCGGCTCCCGCAGCCATCCTGGCATAAAATTCATCAAAAGGAACTGACTGTCCAAGATCATCATAATAATCAACTCCATCCAACTGATAATGAAAAAAAATACACTTAATATTTCTCTCTTCAATCTGTTGTTTGGTTAAATCTGCTGCTGAGCAACAGCTCAACACAAAATCCTCCATATAACTACTTTCCTTCCCTATTATATATAGTTAACTAAAATCAAGTATAAAAGCTGAACAATACTATCAAAAAAAATATACGAAAGATCCGTCTCATCTTATCAGACTATATATCTTTTTTCTTTTGTATCTGCTTTTAGGAAGAATATAATAATCGCAGCCCGCTTTTTTTGCGGCCTCTCCGTCCTTTGACATCCTGTCACCTATCATAAGTACTTGAGAGGGAGCATGATCATTTTCCTCCATAATGAGCTTAAGGCCTTTAGGATCAGGCTTTAGCACTGCTATGTTATGGTCTGTCGCCGAATAGCAGCCTTTGATACCCTTGATCTTAAGTGCTTTTAATTTATCTTCTATAGGATAATCGGAAAAAATATAATTATCTATTCCCTTTTCCCTAAGCTCAGCTATAAGCTCTGCTGCATCCTTATCCCTGCACTCATATATTATATCAAGAGGCCTCTGATAAATCCACATCGTAACAGCATCTTTCACCAGGGAAAATTCAGTATTCAGACTTTTTGCCACATACAGGTACTGTTTAACCGACAGCTCATCGCAATCCCTGTTTTCTTTTAAGGTCTTATTTACCAGCTCCTTATCCCCTGCCATATGATCCTCCCAATGCTCTCTGACCTCTCTGAACTTTTTTACTGCAAAAAGCTCCTTCAGTCTCAGGGGATGAGTCAGATAATAAGTTAAAAGTGAGAGAGCCATACGGAGCCTCATCCTGCGCTGGTAATACAAGGTCCCATCTAAGTCCCATACAACGGCTTTATAATCAAAAACAGACATTTACTTAACCTCTATCATCCATGGATCTACCCATCTTCCAAGGAAAGGGATATCCACAAAGGTAAGTACCAGTAAAAGCACAAGGAGAACGCAAAGATATATCAAAAGGCTCTTTTCTCTGTATAATTTTTCAGGCTTCTGTACAGCTGAATCCGGCTTAAAGCTGATATAAAGATAAAAGCAGAATAAACCAAATACAAGGGGCATTGCCAACAAATACTCTATTCTGTATTTTATCATAAATATTCCTATAAAAAAAGTAGAACATAAGGCATAAAAGAAAGATGAAATAAGAAGCGACTGTTCGGAATAATACTTAAAGGATCTCCTGTAGAGCCCTGCCTGAGCCGGATCACCTATCATCCTGTACTCGGCGAATCGCTTTGTAGCCATCAAAAAGGCTCCCGCAAACCAGTATCCTATAAGCACCGAGCTTGGGGGGATCGTTGCTGTGGTAACAATAAACCAGCCCAATAAAAGACGGATCATATTATTGATAGATTCAGAAAGCACATCCAGATAGGGAATATCCTTAGTCCTTATGGGTTTTACATTATAAAGCACACCCATGATCAAAAGCCATATTTCCATATATAAAAAATACTTATTAACAAGCAGGGACAGAGCCACTCCGATAATGATACATATAGCATACTCGATCATAACAAGAGAAAATTTCATATTGGCCGAAACCACCGGTCTGTTCTTTTTTGTGGGATGGAATCTGTCAAACTCGGCATCAAGCCATTCATTGATCACATAGTTTGCGGAGGCGATAAAACAGGTGGCAAAAAAACCGGCTATAAGCCTAAAAAAAGACAGTGAATCCAGTTTATTGTCACTAAGTAAAACCGCTATGGCTACTCCGGGTAATATAAAAGCATTTTTTATCCAATGATCGGGTCTTGCTATTTTTATGTAATTCTTAAGCATTAGCTCTCTCCTTAAAATGTTCCTTAAAATACCTTACATTATCTTCAATATCACCCTTGAAAATTGAAGATCCCATAACAATAACGTTAGCGCCGGCATCCAAAATCCTGTCCACATTACTCCTTGTAAGACCGCCGTCAACTTCTATATCCGTGTCATAGCCAAACTCTTCCAAAAGCCCTCTTAATTCTCTAACCTTATCAACACACTTATCAATAAGTGTCTGCCCTCCAAAGCCGGGCTCCACGGTCATTACCAAAAACATATCCGCAAGGCCAAAGAAATCCCTTAAGACTTCAATGCCGGTATCGGGTTTTATTGCAAGACCCGCCTTCATGCCGGCTGCGTGAATTGCCTTAAGAGTTTCCTTAGGATCCTCACAGGCTTCATAATGGACCGTTAGGATATCTGCTCCGGCATCGGCAAACTTATTGACATATCTCATAGGTTCCGTGATCATAAGATGAACATCCAAAGTTATATCGGTTATCCTTCTGACAGATTCCAATATAGGGATGCCAAAGGATATGTTGGGGACAAATACCCCATCCATAACATCAAAATGTATATAGTCCGCATGCCTTGCTCTTTTAAGGCTGCTTCTAAGATCTGCAAAATCGGCTGCCAAAATTGAAGGTGACAACAATAACATATCAATATCTCCTTACTGACTTCATTTCGTCATATATCAAAAGATAGTTTTCATATCTGTTTTTATCTATATGACCTTCCTCAACCATTTTTTTTATTCCGCAACCCGGCTCATGAGTATGGGAGCAGGGATTAAATCTGCAGCTAACGTCTATATCAAACTCCTTGTAATAAAATTTTATTTCATCAGTATCAACTCCGTACAATTCAAAGGAACCAAAGCCCGGAGTATCGATTATGTAGGTATCTTCAAAAACGGGAATTATTTCCGAATGTCTTGTGGTATGTTTTCCTCTTCTTGTTTTTTCACTTAATGCTCCTGTCCTTGCAAATGAATCCCCAAGCAAAGCATTTATAAGTGAAGATTTTCCCACTCCCGAAGGGCCGCTTACAGTAGTCGTTTTCCCCTTAAGGAGCTCTCTAAGCTCTGCTAAACCCTCTCCGCTTACAGTGCTTGTCATTATGCAAAAGCATCCGGAGTTCTTATAAACGTCCCTAAGCCTTTGAGCCTCTCCCTCTTCTCTGAGATCCTCCTTGTTAAATACCAAAACAATGGGCAAGCCTTCCTTCTCATATTGAATTATAAGCTTATCCAGCATAAGAAGACTTGGAACCGGATCCTTTATTGAAAAAACGATCATAGCCTGATCTACGTTAGCTACATTTGGTCTTATCAGCTCATTTTTTCTTGGAAGCAGGTCAATAATACTGCCTTCCCCGGCATCCTCATCTATAAGCTCTATAATACAGGCATCTCCTACCAGTGGTTTTTTTTTATCCTTCCTGAATATGCCTCTGGCCTTACATTCATAGAGATTTCCATTTTCACAGTAAACGTAATAGAAACCGGCTATTCCTTTAATTATCCTTCCCTTCATCTATTGTTCCCTGGTAAAAGTAACGGCGATAGGCTGAGTAGTATTTACCTGACCTTCCAGATTCTGGTAACTGATGGTAATAACCCCCGAATCAGATCCTGCAATAGCGCCCTGAACCAGGGAATAAGGGAAAGCAGTCGTGGTATATCTGCCTAACTCTATTCCCGCGGGATTTACCAGAACTATTGTAGCCTCAGTTCCCGCAAGATAATCCGCAGGTGCCGTTATATTCAGATTGCAGGCATAGGTAGCCGGCCCTCTGCTTATGGTAAAGTTTACAGTAGTTCCTTCTTTAACCTTGCTTCCGGCTTCAACTGTCTGAGAAAGAACTATTCCCTTGGTAACTCCGTCATTTGCCTCTTCAGAAACCGTTTCATAAGTCAGCTTTGCGTCTGAAAGCAGCTGTTTTGCAGTGGCTTCATCCTTTCCTACAAGATCGGGAACCTCTATTTCTCCCTCTTCTGCCTCCTCTGAAGCAGCCTCTGAATTGATATATAAAAGAACCTTGCTGCCTGAGGCTGCACTTTCCGCTCCCATAGGACTCTGCTTTACAACCTCACCCATCTCATAATTGGAATCCTTCGTTTCCTCAAATTCCACTACAAAGCCTTCATTTTCCAGCTTTACCTTAGCCTCAGCCTTTATAAGCCCCACAACATCAGGAACTGCCACCATATTGCCGGCACTTCCCGGGCCTATATCCAGACTGGGTGTAGCCTCCTTTGCCACGAGACCGCTTGAAACAACCAGCTCCAGAGTTGATCCCTCTTCAACTACCGTATCCTGTACGGGATCCTGTCCCGAAATTATATCCTTATCATAAACATTAGACTCCGCATAGCTTGCGGTTGCCTTTAAGCCGCTTTCAAGAAGTACCTGTGATGCCTCATCTATGGTCATTCCCACAACATTGGGAACATAGACCATACCCTCCTCAAGCTCCTTCTTGTCAGAGGAGGAGGAAAACATTCCAAAGACCTTTCCTACAGCAATTATAGCTATAACAGCAACAACTATTGCTGCTATCACCATAAGAAGAGACATAACCTTTTCTGTCTTCATACCACCGGATGTACTCTTTCTCAGATCCGCAGTATCCTCAAGAGCATTCTTCCTGCCTGAAGATCTTTTTTTCTTCTTTCCGCTCTTTCTTCTTTCAGGTGAATACTCCTTCTCTCTTTCCCTTGAGGGCTGCCTGTTTCTTGACTTCTCTCCATCCATTTTGGGCGAAAACAAAAAGTCCATGATATCATCATCTTCATCATCATCTATATCAAGTGCCGGCCCTCTGGCTCCTGCTGCTTGATAATCACCGCCATAAGCCTGATTCTGATAGCCCTTCATTTGTTGTCCGCCATACTGCTTATTTTGATCATACTGGGGATTGCCATAGGGCTGGTTAGCTTCATATTGAGGATTTTGTCCTTCGTAGGGCTGACCCTTGTATCTGTTATCAGCCCCTTCCTGCACACCATAGGGCTGTCCTTCAACGTAGGGAGGATATCCGGCCTGTTTATATCCCTGCCCTCCCTGATATGAGGGCCCCTGATCATACTGATTCTGACCACCCATGGCTTCCTCATACTGAGCTCTGCCATAGTTTGCCTTATCAATATTCTGTCCGTTATTCCTTATTTCCTGCCTGTCCTCATCAGTAATAGTCCTTGTTCCGGCATTACTTGCCATGTCATTTATAACAACAAAATTATCATCAGGATTTATCAGGGATTTTTTCAGATCGCTGATAAGCTCTGCCATATTGGAATATCTCATATCCGGATGCTTTTGAGTACACTTAAAAATGATCTGCTCCACAGATACGGGAATTTCCGGCACATATATCTTAGGTGAGGGCATTTCCTCCTGAATATGCTTTATTGCTATGGAAACAGTAGTCTCCCCGTCAAAGGGAACTCTTC
Organism: Lachnospiraceae bacterium; assembly: GCA_024680675.1. GTDB lineage: Bacteria > Bacillota > Clostridia > Lachnospirales > Lachnospiraceae > UBA2868. The sequence goes on from JAILBX010000165.1 coordinate 70,647, forward strand.
CCGTAACCATCTCAAAGAGGGTTATACCTATTGAGTAAATATCACTTTTGGCATCAGAATAACCACCCCTTGCCTGCTCCGGAGAGGTGTAGTGAACCGAACCCATGGCATGAGTCGTAATGGTATCGCTGGTAGCTGCTCTTGCTATTCCGAAATCAGCCACCTTAACCTTACCATCCCTTGAAATAATAATATTCTGGGGCTTTATATCTCTATGTATTATCCCGTTGTTATGAGCGGCTTCAATACCCATTGAAACCTGAATAGCTATACTTATAGCCTCTTTAACGGACAATCTTATCTTCTTTTCAATATACTTCTTTAAGGTTATTCCTTCCACAAGCTCCATTACGAAATAATATATTCCGTTCTCGTCACCAACATCATAGACATTGACTATGTTGGGATGCATAAGACCTGCAACCGCCTGTGCTTCAGCCTTAAATTTAGACACAAAATTCTTATTGGATGAATATTCATCCTTTAATACCTTTATTGCAACGTTTCTATTAAGTTTACTGTCTATTGCCTTGTAAACATTGGCCATTCCGCCGGTTCCGATAAGCTCGGATATCTCATATCGGTTTCCAAGGACAGTACCCGGATTGATCATTTGCTGTTCACCTCATTATAAAATGGATCAACTATCACTACCGTAATGTTGTCCTTTCCCCCATTCCTGTTAGCTACTTTTATCAATTCTTCAACAGATTCATCTATGCTTCCCGACTCTCTGACAATCCTTAATATGTCATCATCACCGACCATGTTGGTAAGACCGTCGGAACACAACAAAATGAGATCGCCTTTCCTTAAGTCAACCTCAAAAAAATCTATATCCAATTTTCCCGTTACGCCTATGGCCCTGGTTATTATGTTCTTATCCGGATGGTTTCTTGCTTCTTCCTCTTCAAGCTCACCTGCTCTCACCATTTCTTCAACCAGCGAATGATCCTTTGTTATCTGATTCATCATATCATTTATCAGATAAAGCCTTGAATCTCCCACATTTGCCACATACAAAACATCCTTATAAATTGTCCCGCATACTGTGGTCGTTCCCATACCCTTGTATTTGGGATCGCTTACAGCCTTGTTAAACACCTCATCATTTGCTGTCTCAATGGCATTTTTCAGTATTCTTACAGGCTCCTTGTCCTCACTTAGCATTACCTCTCTCTCAATGGTCTTCACCGTACAGGCGGAAGCATAATCACCGGCACTATGTCCTCCCATTCCGTCTGCCACCACAAATATATTGGAAAGATTGCCTATCGGAGTTTCACACACGAACAGGCTGTCCTGATTCATGCTTCTCTTTCGTCCGATATCAGTCTTTGATGCGATCTTTAACAATTTGTACTCTCCTTATATCTCCTTCTTAGCTGTCCGCAGGCACCTTCAATATCTCTTCCCAGGTCCCTTCTAATAGTAACATTTATATGATTTTTTTCAAGTTTATTTTGGAATTCAAAGGCCTTCCTCTTATCCGGCTGTACAAAATCCCTCTCCTTAACGGGATTAACCAGTATAAGGTTGACATGGGCGTTAAGACCCCTCAAAAGCTGAGACAGCTTCATTGCATCCTCCACAGAGTCATTTACCCCTTCAATAAGACTGTATTCAAAGGTTATTCTTCTTTTATTGTCTTCATAGTAGTATCTGCAGGCTTCCATAAGCTCCTTTAAGGAATATTTACTGGCTATGGGCATTATTTCCTTTCTCTTCTCATCCTCCGGAGAATGAAGGGATATGGCCAGGGTGATCTTAAGATCCTCATCCCTTAATCTTTTTATCATTGGAACTATTCCGCAGGTGGAAAGAGTAATGTTGCGCTGGCTCATATTTAGGCCCTCTTTACTGTTCAAAAGCCTTATAAAAGTGACAACATTTTCATAATTATCCAGGGGTTCACCGGATCCCATAATGACCACATTGGATATCCTTTCACCCGTATCCTTCATGATCTCGTAGATCTGTCCCAACATTTCTCCCGCCGTAAGATTTCTTTTAAGACCATCGATGGTGGATGCGCAGAACCTGCAGCCCATTCTGCAGCCTACCTGAGAGGACACACAAACGCTGTTTCCATGCTCATATTTCATGAAAACACTTTCAATAATATCATCATCCTTAAGCTTTATAAGGTATTTTCTGGTCTCATCAAGCTTTGACCTTCTGCAAAGCAGCAAAGATGTCTCGAATATTTCATATCCTTGAAGCCTCAGCTTTTCCTTAAGTGAAGCTGAAATATTCTTCATTTGTGAAAGATCGCTTATCTGCTTATTATGGATCCAGTCAAACAGCTGATCGGCTCTGTAGCTTTTTTCTCCAAGGGACTCCATAAGCTTCTTTAGTTCAACTATGCTTAAGGATCTTAGGTCCGATTCTTTAGTCAAATTATTCTCCATATCAGCTATCCCTTACTATATTCTTTTAAACCTTGAAATAAAAAAGCCATCACTATTATCTATTCCCGGCAAAAGCTGAAGATAGCCTTCACTTAGGCTGTCCTTATTAAAGTTTAAAAACTCCTCCCCTTCTATCGCTTCAGAAGCCAGGGGAAGATTCTCCCTTATCCAGTAAAGATTTTCAATATTTTCAAGCTTATTGACGGTACAGGTGGAAAAGATAAGGCAGCCGCCCTTTTTTACATATTTACATACAGATGTAAGGATATTTCTCTGCAGACTTACCAGAGCATCGACAGCTTCTTTATCTATTCTGTATTTAAGATCGACTCTTCTTGCCATAACCCCAAGACCGGAGCATGGCAGATCAGCTATTACAACATCAAACTTCTCATAAAGCTCTTCATCGTCAACCCTTGCATCCCATACCTTTGTCCGGATATTTTTAAAACCGCACCTTGCAACATTGTCCTTTATATAGGACACTTTTTTGTCTGAGATATCTCTTGCCAGTACCTGTCCGCTTCCCTTCAGTATATCGGCTGCATGACAGGTCTTTCCTCCGGGAGCAGCACATACGTCTATTACCTTATCTCCCTCTTTAATGGCAGAGGCCTTGGTAACAAGAATGGAGCCCATATCCTGCACATTAAACCTTCCCTCTTTAAAAGCGGAAATGTTTTCCAGCAGATCATAATTTTCCAAATACAGGGCATCCTTAACTCTCTTATCTGTTTTAAAGGAAATATTATCCTTTGAAAGACTGCTTTTAAGGTCTTCCATACTGCCCTTTGAAAGGTTGCATCTTATGCAGATGGGCCTTTCCTTCAGGCTGTCCTCCAATATCCTTTCACAGATATCCTCACCATACTGTTCAAGCAAAAGATCGATTATATATTCCCCGCAGGAATACTTTATTTTTAAATAGCTTCTAAGATCTTCCTTCCTGTCAGGATATCTGACAGCCGGAAGATTTCTTGAAATATTTCTTAATACACCGTTCACATAAGCCTTCAGGCTTTTAAAGCCCTTCTTTTCAGTCAGCTTGACAGCCTCATTACATATGGCGCTCACAGGAACATGGTCCATATACTTCATCTGATAAATGCTCATTAAAAGTATATTGTGTATAACCGGGCGAAGCTTATTTACAGGGGTTTTGCTGAACTGCCCGATTATATGATCAAGTTCATAATATCTCTCTATGCTTCCTTTTGTAACCCTGTTTATAAAGCTTCTTTTATTTCTGTCAAGATAGGTGTATTTGGAAAGAACAGCTCTGATCAAAGAGTCCAGAGTCTGCTCTTTTTTTTCAAAAGCCAGAAGGGTTTCAAGAATTATCTGTCTTTCATTTTCCAATTAGTCACCCCTTCTTCCGTTTCTTGACCTTGACAGGATTATAAGTCTCAACAGATTGAGCACGGCTCCCGCAGCTGCTGCCACGTAGGTCATGGCCGCCGCCTTCAAAACCTTTTCAGATCCCGACAGCTCCTGACTGTCCAGAATATTACTTTTTTTAAGATATTCAAGTGCTCTTGCAGATGCATTAAACTCCACGGGAAGAGTAACTACCTGAAAAGCAACACAGGCCGTAAAGAGGAGGATCCCGGCAAATAAAAGCGGACGAAAAGACAAAATAAGACCGGCTATAACTATGGGAATAGCAGCCTTTGAACCAAAATTGGCAACGGGAACTATGGCGCTTCTGATAGCCAGGGGTGCATAGCTCTCATTATGCTGCATGGCATGACCGCACTCATGAACCGCAACTCCAATGGCGGCAACAGAGCTTGAGTTGTAAACCGGATCCGAAAGATTCACCGTCTTTGATCTGGGATCATAGTGGTCAGTAAGCTCACCGTTTACATGCATAACCCTGACATCATAAACTCCATTATCATGCAGGGCCTTGGCTGCCACCTCTGCCCCTGTCATGCCCGCAGTGCTTCTTATTGCAGAATATTTTTTAAAGGTTGATTTTACCCTCTGGGAAGCAATAAGTGAAAGCGCCGCCGCTATAATAACAAGAATATATGTCCAATCATAATAATAACCATATCCGTAGCCCATTATAAAACCTCCTTATCCTAACATAGATATATTTTCGAAAATTTTATTACCCAGCAAAAAATCGCCCACAGTCATTCTTTTTTTACCTTCAAGCTGAATTTCAGTAATATTTAAAGCATCCTTCCCGGTCTTGATAAGAAGTCCCTTCTTATCAAGGCTTATTATAGACCCGGCTTCCATATCATCCTCATGCTTTATAACCGAAGCTTTGAAGACCTTTATCTTCTTTCCCTTCAGCTCAAAATAAGCTCCCGGCCAGGAATAAAGACCTCTTATCATCCTTTCAAGCTCCAGGGCTCCTTTATTAAAATCAAGCCTGCCCATTTCCTTTTTAAGAAGGCCAACATAGCTTGCCCTGCTCTCATCCTGTTTTTTAGGGATTATCTCCTTCTTTTCAAGCTTTTCCAGGGCTTTTACTATTAATTTACCGCCTAAAACAGAAAGCCTTTCAAAAAGGCTCTCCCCTGTCTCATCTTCCGCAAGCTTCAGGCTTTCAGCCATGATTATATCCCCGGTATCCAGACCTTCATTCATCTGCATTATGGTGACACCGCTTTCTTCATCCCCGTTGATGACTGCCCACTGTATGGGAGCAGCTCCTCTGTATTTTGGAAGCAGGGAGGCATGAACATTAACACAGCCATAGCTGGGAAGCTCAAGAAGCTCCTTTGGAAGTATCTTGCCATAAGCAGCAACAACATATATATCTGCTTTAAGCTCCTTAAAATGATCTGTTACAGCCGGATCTTTAAGGCTATGGGGCTGATAGACCTTAAGCTTCTCCTTCAGGGCATATTCCTTCACCTTGGGCATTGCCAGCTCTCTGCCCCTGCCTTTAGGCTTATCCTCCCCTGTCACCACCTCAAGGATCTCATATCCTGCTTCATAGATCGATCTCAGTATGGTGACAGAAAAATCCGGGGTCCCCATAAATACAAGCTTCATTTTTATTCTTCCTCTTCCTCTTCTTCAAAATCACTTACATCTCTAAGCTCACCCTCTACTTTTTCAACATAGAGATGACCGTCAAGATGTTCAAGCTCATGTACCAAAGCCCTTGCCTTTAAACCGTTTCCCTCAACCTCTATGGGCTTCATATCTGTATCAAAAGCAAGAACCTTGGCATATAAAGGTCTTGTCACCATACCCACCTTGCCGGGTACGGAAAGGCAGCCCTCAGATCCGGTCTGTTCTCCGTCTGTACTTACAAGCCTGGGATTTATCAAAGCTACAGGTTCATCATCTCCCACATCAACAACCACAATCCTCTTAAGTATACCCACCTGAGGAGCAGCAAGTCCGACTCCCTCAGCATCATACATGGTATCAAACATGTCATTTACCAGAGTCTTTAACCTGTCGGTCATTTCAGTAACTTCCTTGCATCTTTTACTTAGAACGGGATCTCCCATAACTCTTATCTCTCTTATTGCCATATGATAGTCTCACTTTCTCATTTAGTATCCATGAACAGGATCCAGATCAAAGGATATCTTTACTTTTTCCTCTTTATGCTCTTCTATGAAATTTTCGGATCTGTCCTTTATTTCCACAAGCATTTCCAGCCTGTCGCTTTTTACATATAAAACTCTTCTGTATATATCCATTATTTTTTTTATGCTGCATTCAACCGGAGGATTGATCTTTATCCATTTTTCAGATCCTTTTGCTATTATATCATTCTTAAGATAATCTGCCAAATCATTCAAATAGACCCTGCCTTTGCTTTCTATGCTGCTTTCTGAAGTAATTGCCAAAATATGCCCTAAAGGCGGATAGCTCATAAATTTCCTGTAGGCAAGTTCATTTTCGAAAAATTCTCCATAGTCCTGATGGGCGCTTGCAACAATGCTGTAGTGTTCGGGATTATATGTCTGGATCAGGACCTTTCCCTCCCTTTTTCCTCTTCCGGCTCTTCCGGCAGCCTGAGTAAGCAGCTGAAAGGTTCTCTCACTTGCTCTGTAGTCGTTGGCATATAATGACATATCAGCCGCCAATACCCCTACAAGTGTGACATAGGGAAAATCATGCCCCTTTACTATCATCTGGGTACCCACAAGGATATCGGCCTCTCTGTTGGCAAAGGAGCTGAGTATCCTGTCATAATCATCCTTTTTCCTGGTAGTATCCCCATCCATCCTTAAAACCCTGGCAAAGGGGAATAATTTATTGATATTCTCTTCTATCTGTTCCGTTCCGGCTCTCATGGGAGCTATCAGGGAAGATGAACAGTTTGGACATTTCCTGATATAATCCTGCTCATAGCCGCAATAATGGCAGACCAGTTTATTGTTTTTATGAAGAGTAAGAGAAACATCGCAATGAGGACACTTTAAGGCCTCTCCACAGGCTCTGCAGGACACAAAGCCCGAGTATCCTCTTCTGTTTAAAAAGAGCATTACCTGCTCATTATTTATAAGTCTTTCCTCTATATCCTTTTTAAGCTCAGTGGAAAGTACGGATCTGTTTCCCTTCTTTAACTCCTCTCTGAGATCCACCACCTTAACCCTTGCAAGCTTTGATCCCTCTGAAGCTCTCTTAGTCAGAGTCACAAGCCCGGTCCTGCCGCTAACTGCTTCATAATAAGTATCTACTGAAGGGGTTGCGGATCCAAGAATAAGAAAAGCCCCATGAAGCCTTGCAAGCTCCAGGGCCACATCCTTGGCTGCATATTTAGGCATACTATCTGACTTGTAGGAGCTCTCATGCTCCTCATCTATGATTATAAGGCCAAGATTTGTAAAGGGGGTGAAGAGGGCCGATCTTGGGCCTATCATAACAGACAGCTCACCCTTTTTTGCCCTTTCGAACTGATCGTATCTCTCTCCGGGAGAAAGCTTTGAGTGCAGGGTAGAAACCCTGTCCCCAAATCTGTCATAGAATCTCATAAGGGTTTGAAAGGTCAGGGCTATTTCAGGAATAAGTACAATAACCTGCTTCCCCTTTAAAACCACTCTTTCAATAAGCTCCATATAAACCTCAGTCTTACCACTGCCGGTTATGCCATGGATGAGACAGCTCCTTCTCTCCCCCCTGTCCATTTCCTCAAGAATGTCTGAAACAGCCTCTTTCTGTTCCTCATTCAAAATGATATTTTTGTGATCTTTTAGAGAAACTTTGGAATTCCTGTATATCCTCCTCGAATTAACAGCAATTATACCCTTTTCTTCCATTGCTTTTATTGTAGCTGAGGAGATATTGAGTTTACCCGTAACAAGACTGTATTCTATCTCTTCAGTTTCTATCAGGGCTTTTAAAAGGCGTCCCCTGGCCGTATGATGCTTCTTCTCACATAGCTTTAGCTCTTTTAAAGCCTCTTCATTTGAGATTGAAAGAGAAAGGCTCCTTTCCTCCTTATGCCTGCTTTCTTTTTTTATGGGCAAAACAGTTTTCAGAGCCTGTATAAGAGTTGAACCATACCTCCTCTTCATCCAGAAGGCAAGCTTTATAAGCTTTCCTTCCACAAGGGAGGAGTCCTTTACTATAGACTGAATATCCTTTATCCTGTCTCCATCTATTGAAGCCTTGTCACTTAAAGCTATAATATATCCCTGAATTATACGATTTCCTTTTCCAAAGGGTATACTGACATAGTCTCCTATCCCCACCGTGTCTGTAAGAGCGGGAGGGACTCTGTACTGGAAGCTTCTATCCAGTGCTTCATGTGAAATATTTACTATAATATCAGCATAAAGATTACTCATATATATTTAAAAATCCTATTGAACTATTTTCTTTCTGCATTTAAAATGAACTGATAAAAATTACATAAGGAGCGTTTTCACAATGAAAAATTTTTTTAACGAATTCAAAACCTTTATTGCAAGAGGTAATGTTATGGATCTTGCAGTCGGCGTTATTATCGGTGCTGCCTTCCAGTCTATAGTTAACTCTTTAGTTAACGACATAGTTATGCCAATAATAACCTTGCTAACAGGCGGTATCCACTTTGAGGACTGGTTCATCTCACTTAACGGAAGCCATTACGATACCCTGGCAGAGGCTCAGGCTGCAGGTGCTTCAACTCTGAATTACGGTGTTTTCCTCACAGCCCTGATCAACTTCATTATAATGGCTTTTGTAATATTCTGTATAGTTAAAGCAATGAACAAGTTAGCCGATCTGACCAGGAAAAATAAAGAAGCGGAGGATGTTGCTGCAGAACCCTCCACAGAGGAAAAGCTGCTTACCGAAATAAGGGATCTTTTAAAGGAAAAATAAGTGGGATCCCTGCTCTTTTTACCAATCTATTGAGCTTTAATCCACCTTATGATATAATTTTTTTGGGTTAGTAAAACCCATTTTCCTTTACTATCGGGCCGGGTGTTGGTTTTCCATATCCCGGCCCTTTCATTTTCACATATCAGTTTTGATCTTATAGCTTTTTCTTCTCTTTTGTAACTCCCTTAGCAGCTCAGCCTGCCTTCTTTGCCTTGTTTTTTCCCTTCTTCTTCACTATAAGAAGGATAAGTATCAGGATCATTGCAAAGGCTGCTGCTCCCCCGGCGATATAATATAACTTCATATCCTTTTCTATAACCTTAACCGCAAATTCCACTACATCGCCATTATAGTCAAAGAGCTTATATTTACCGAAATCCCTTAGTTGGGTCTTTTCCCATTTACCGCTTTTATTTATATATATCTCAAGATCATTCTCCGGATCCATGGGCTGATACCTGAGGGTATGAATTCCTGCACCATCAGGAGGATTTGTGACCTTATAGGCCTCCTTGATACCTGATATGGGAATGCTCAAGGGTACCTCGACAGTTTCCGTAAGGGCATCACCCTCTACAAAGCTTCCATCGACCAGGACGATGGACTGACCGTTTTCCCTTACTCTTTCTCCTGCCAGAGTGGATAAAAACCTGCTGCTTTCAGCCTTTATCTCTATGTCAGACACTACCTCGCCAACATCCTCCACATCCCACTCTATATAATGACCCTTCTCAGCCAGATCATTAGGGAAATTTATGGCATTTATATCATCACCGTAATTGAGCTCACTGCTTCCAACAACCTCATCATCCACTACAAAGGTGACGGTCATCTTTTTAAAGCTGTCAAAAACCCCTTCCATTTCATTCATTGCTGTGTAGGATAAGGGCTCAGCCTTTCCGCTGTAGCTTATCCTGTCTATACCGCAAAGATCATCAGAGACGAAATAATTTCCTTTTATGGCAGCAGTTTCCTCTATGGAGCCTGCTATTGCACCATAGTAGCTCCCTGTATTTTCTATCCTTGGTATGGCATAGCAGTTATATATATTATTTCCAAGGCCTGATATTCCTCCTACAAATCTCTTTCCTTCATACACACCCTTTACCTTACAGTTTTTAATGGTGGAAAGTGATCTTCCTGCTATACCGCCTATATACTCACCTGAATCTGCATAAACATTTCCATAACTTTCACAGCGAAGCACAGTGCCCATTTCCTGAAGACCTGTTATTCCGCCGGTATAGCTTTTAAGAGAGTGAACACGGCCTCTGTTAATATCCTCTCTGGCAATACACTTTGTTACATAGCTTAAATTGGTACTGGCATCCTTAAAGCCTGTGGAGTCGCTTTCCAGATCAAAGTCATAATCTATGGCCATTGTTCCTAAAACTCCTGCTGTATCAATATCCCCCTCTATAAGGCCATAGTTAGTGCAGTTTGCTACTGTTCCGTCAATGGCACTTTCGGAAACATCCTCTGAGCTGTCCTCAACTATAGTGGTGTAGTCCATTTCAAGGGCTCCATCCATAGCATCGGTAAAGAGGAGCATGATGGTATTGAACTGGTCATTTACACTGGCAAGATCAGCTATCATGGTGTCAGTGGCTCCACTCATCTCCCCATTCAGCAAACCAAGGTTATCGGATATACCTCTCATATTTGTATTCAGGGAATTTGCTCTGGTCTGATAATCACTCCCAAGCATGTTAAAGTGCACAGCACCTTTCCCGCTTAGGTTGTTTGCAATATCCTTTATGGAATCACCGGACTTTTCCAGATCTGAGGTTCCGCTCTTTGCATCGTTTAAAGCCCTGGAAAGATCCTTTCTTTCCTGTTCCGACACATCCTCGGTATATTTTAAGGTTATTGATGTCATAGTTGAAACATATTCCGTCATATCCTGACCATAGCTCTTACCGGAATGATTATCCTTGTACTTCTTATCGGCCTCCTCTTCCGCATAAACGGATCTTGATATCTTGGCATCATTATTCAGATCGGAATCCGCATCAGCATAATCACCTTCCGATGCCGGGAAATCCGATATACGGTTACCGGATTCATCAAAGTGAGCCACTCCCGTAACGCTGTAGCTTTCTCCGTCCTTTTCAATGGAGATATACTTTGAAGCATCTTTACTTTCATAGGCACTGCTGCCGGGCCAGTCAAGTATAACTATACTTCCGTCCTCATTCTCGTGATAGAGCTTTAAATCCTTTTCCTTGTCGTGATAGGACCTGTCGCTGTCATCTCTGTATTGATCAAGGTAGAGATAATAATAGGCATCATTTGACTTTATTTCATTAACATAGCCATCAAACTCATTTGTGGCGTCCTCAGCGGCATACTTTGCCTTATCGTAATTACTCTTATCCTCATCTGACATATATTTGTAAACATCTGCATCCTGTACTGCAGTCTTTAACTCATTAAAGGCCTTCTTATAGTTGGATACGGCTGACTTGGCAGAATCCAGGGCACCTCCGTTTTTATTCAGCTCTTCTATAACATACTGTAGTCTTGAAAAAGCATCATTGGCTGCAGACATTGAGCTGTCTATAAAATCAATGGTTGAATTTGCCAGATAATCCGTATCCTCTAAAGCCTTATCCGCAAAGGACTTAACAACATTAAGCCTCATGGATATGGTATCCGATGACGCCCCTGCATCATTTAAGGTAGTGTCTATAAGGTCATGAAGAACATTGACATTATCTGTCAGCTGGGAGATTATGTCATCTGTCAGATCCAGCTGAACATAAGGCTCCGCCTGGCCTGCTATTCCCCCAATATCCTTTCTTCCATTGATATTTCCCTTATTTGTACTGTTATATATATAACCTGAGGTTCTCCCTGCTATTCCTCCTGTATTATATCCTACGTGCTCATAACCTACATCCCCTTCATTGTTACAGGCGGTTATGGCTCCCAGATTAAGTCCTGCTATCCCACCTGTATCCGTAAAGTGGTTGTTCCTTGAGCTTTCTGTTTTATAGCTTTCTTCAGTATCATTTAAGGTGGCAAGGATCCTTTCCTTATACTTGGTCACGTCCAGATCGATCTCTGTTGCTTCCTCATCTGACATGGTTGTATTGACCATAGCCTTATTTACACAGGCAGATATTCCTCCCGCATTTTCTCCGCAGATACCTCCCGTATAGTTATTACCCTTAACTGAGCCTGAGCTTTTACAGTTTAAGATAATACCTCCGGCTTCATTAAAGCCCGCAATACATCCCACATAATTCTTTCCGTATACTGCCCCTGAAAATGTACAGTTATTGATCAGACCATAGTTATCCCCGGCTATGCCTCCGACTGCTATAGCCTTACTGGATGGATTCACAACCCCAAGAACATTAAGGTCACTGACCATGCCTGTAGGCTGAATATAGCAGAAAAGACCTACAAAGCTGTCCTCACCTGTTATGCTGAGTCCTTTTATAGTATGTCCTCCACCCTCAAATATACCTCCAAAGGTTGGTATTGGCTTGAAGTCGGAATCAAATAAAAATATATCATCTGAAAGGATGACCCTCTTATTTACTGACCAGGTATCAAGTCTGCAATCCTTTGAAAGCTTTGAAAGATCCTCTGCAGAGGCTATTGTTATATCCTCATATTCTATATTTTCATCTACCCTTTCGCCTCCACTGATGGCATCGACTGCATCTTCAGCCTTTGTACTCTCATCCTCAGTGGTATTGACGCCATCATGGTCATTGGTCTTTTCACCCTCCTTATCAGAGCTCTTAACTATCTCTACAGAACCCTGATCCTTTATCATACGCTCTTCATTAACAAGAGCATAGACCCTTCCCGGCATCAGTGAGATCAAAAAAGTCATGCACAGAGCCAGGCTTATTATCCTTCCCCTGTTTTTCCCAAGGAGTAAAAACCACTTATTCATGAGCTTTGTCCTCCTTTGCTATCTCTTTTGTATTATTATCATGATCTCCTCCGTTTTTCTCCTTTTCCCTGGATTTGATCTCAAGCTTTGCTTCCTTTTTGTTCATCTTGACCGACTCTTTTACTTTTTCCTTCTTTTCACCCTTATCTTCATCCGGAGCATCCGGCGCTTTGGTAATTTCAGAGCCCTTGTCAGTATCATTTGAGCTATCCTTTATCTCACTCTGTCTTCTATCGTTATCTCCGGCTTCTATAGCCATAAGCTCTTCATTACCCTTTTGGTACTCAACTACGCCTCCGCCTTCAACATAGGCACTTACTTCACCTCTTACTATAGCGTGCATGGTACCTGTTACTATACCGTTTACCCTTCCTCTTACAATACCGTCAACCCTCATAAAGCCTGTTGCCTGTTTTGTCCTTATGGGCATATTCATTACAAAGGCCGTCTTGGATATGATGGTATCTCCTACCAGAAGGATCTGCGGCAGGACAAACATGGTAATGAATATGGATATCAAGGTACCTCGTCCCAGACATTGACCTATATTGAAAATTGCCACGTCAGAAGTAAGGTTACCTATCAGTATACCTGCCAGAGCCAGCATGGTGCCACTGGTGATTATGGTTGGAAAGGCGGCATTCATTGTATCTATTATGGCTTCCTTTCTGCCCATGGTCTCCCTTAGCTCAGTATATCTTCCGGCTATAACTATGGCATAGTCGATATTTGCACCCATCTGAATTGAGGATACTATCAGATAACTCATAAAGAATATATTTGCTCCCTGAAGGGTTGGTACAGAGAAGTTTATCCAGATACTTCCCTGAATAACTATGATAAGGAGTACCGGCATACCTGCTGACTTAAATGAGAATAGGAGTACAACAAGCACCACAAGTATGGAAACAATATTAACCACCATATTGTCTCTTGCAAAGGTTTTTTGAAGATCATACTGACTGACCGTTTCACCGCAGACCAAAACCTTTCCGTCATAATAATTGTGAGCGATATCATGCATCTCATCAAGGAATCTGAAGGTTCTCTCACTCTCCTCAGGCAGAGTCAGATAAACAAGCATTCTGGAATAGTTTTCACCCTGAAGCTGCTCCTTGGCAAAATTCATCATCTTATGAGCATCCTCAAGGGTTTCCATCATCTCATCGTCAAGGGTTACGTATCCCTCATCCACCTCTTTATATGCAAACATAAACATATCAATAAGTGGGACTGAATAACCCTCCAGACCGTTAACGGCCTTGGCATAGTTTTCATCATCCACCGCATAGGCTGTATAGATAAGCTCCGCCACTTCATAGTCAATGTTAAGCAGCTCCGAGAACTGTCTGGGAGTAAGCTTATCTGTCAGAGTATAGCCGTTTAATGCTTCTATATTAGCCAGACCCTGTATGTGATCCACTTCCTCTCTGGCTTCAAGATCGGCGATCAGCTCTGCTTCCTTATCGTAGTCTCCTGCCGGTACTATAAAGGCCACCATATTTTCATCTGCAAAGCTCTCGCCTATCATCTTGTCAGTGATCTGACTCTTATTTTTAAGGGGTGTCTCTATAGTAGAATAACCGTATACGTAGGGGCATTTACCTGAAATAATGTAACCGGCTATAATTAAGACCAGAAAAATGGGGGGTATAAAGAATCTTGTGGCATAGGCGAACTTTCCCACAAAGGGTATCTTTGGTACAAAGTTTTTATGCTTGGTCTTCTCCATTAACTGTGAGAAAAGCATAAGGATACCGGGCATCAGTAAAAATACCCCCAAAAGTGACAGTAATATGGATTTTATAAGTACAATACCCATATCAGGACCCATCTTATATTGCATAAAGGTCATAGCGATAAGACCACCGATAGTAGTAAGGGAGGACCCTGCTATTTCAGGTATGGCCTTGGACAAGGCTATAATAACAGCTTCTCTGTAGGGAAGTGTCTGATGCTCTTCCTTATATCGGTTAAGGAAGATTACCGCATAGTCCACAGACAGGGCAAGCTGAAGCACTATTGTTACTGAATCCGAAACAAAGGAAATGGTACCAAAAACAAAGTTTGATCCCATATGCAGCACTGCTGCCGCTCCGAAGGTTAAAAGCAGAACAGGTATCTCAGCATAAGCCTCCGTGGTCAGTAACAATACAGACAGTACTACTATAACAACCAATACCGAAATAAGCTTCATCTCTTCTGCTATCTGTTCCGACTGGGCATTTCCAAGACTTGTGGATACGTAAGAATCATAGGGAGCAACCAGCTCCTTAACTTTATCCAAAAGGACAAGACAGGTATCATCCTTTTCCGGATATTCAAAGGTAATTGAAAACTTACCTGATCCGTTATTATAATGATCGGGGGAATCGTCATAATCCACACTGAAAACCCCGTCAATATCCAGCATATCATCCCTGATCTTCTCACCCTGATCATAGGATATATTGGCTATCATTACATCACAGGCACCATAGGTTATAAACTCTTCCTCCATAAGATCCAGTCCCTGTCTTGTCTCTGTAGACTGGGGAAGATAGAAGGACATTGAATTTTCAACGGATACCAGATTCTTTGTAAAAACCGATGCCACCATGAGAATAATAAATATCAGGAAAAAGAGGTTCCTCTTATCAACAATAAAGGCGCAAATTTTCAAAAGTGCCTGATTTGACCCCTTCTCCGTTTGTTCTTCCTGCTGCATTTCACCACTCCTTAAATAATTATATTTCTAATAAAATCTCTTTCCCTGATGGGAAAGCAGATTATTATTTGCAAAGTATTTATGTGACTTGCTCACATTCAGATCCATAAGGATCCCCCAAAAGCCCGGTACTAAAAAAGCATTCAGGCAAGCAGGGTATCAAAAATACTAAGCTGATTGGAATCCGGAAGCCCGGTTAAAAGCTCCAGCCTTTCCAGGGTCTCCATAACCGTTGTTGACACCTTGGTCCTTTGTCTGAAATCATCCTTTGAAAGAAAGGGACCATCCTTACAGGCATCCACCACAGCATCTGCCGCCTTTTCACCAAGACCTTCTATGCAATCAAGACGGGGCATTATCTTTCCATCAATGATCTGACATTTATGTGCCTTGGCTTTAAAAAGATCTACCGGCATAAATTCAAAGCCTCTGGCGTACATTTCCTGTACCAGCCTCATATCCTTGATCTCATCCTGTTCCTTCTTAGCCAGGCTCTCACTTGGTTTCTTAAGATATTCTGCCAGTGTCTCTTCAAGCTTTCCTCTTCCAAGACACATTTTTTCATAGTTGAAGGCATCGGCTCTGATCGAGAAATATGCAGCATAATAAGCCAGGGGATAATTCACCTTGTAATAGGCAATACGCCAGGCCATCATAACGTAGGCTGCGGCATGGGCTTTTGGAAACATATACTCTATCTTTTCACATGACCATATATACCAGTCAGGCACCCCATGGTCGATCATTTCCTTTTTCCAGCTTTCCCAGGACTTCTCTTTCCCCTTGGCCACCTTTCCCTTTCTGACAGATTCCATGATCTTAAAGGCCATGCCACTGTCAAGCCCCATCTGGATCAGGTAAACCATAATGTCGTCTCTTGTGCATATAGCAGTCGATATGGTAGCCTTTCCTTCCTTTATCAGGGTCTCTGCATTTCCTAACCAGACATTGGTTCCATGGGATAAACCTGCTATCCTTACAAGATCGGAAAAAGCTGTGGGCTTTGTATCTAAAAGCATACCCATGGCAAAATCCGTTCCAAACTCCGGAATACCGAGGGTCCCCAGCTTGCAGCCCCCTATATCCTCCGGCTTTATTTTCAAAGCCTCGGTATTTTTAAACAAGGACATTACATCCTGGTCATCAAGAGCCACCTTTGTGGGATCGGTATCGGTGAGATCCTGAAGCATTCTTATCATAGTCGGATCATCATGTCCGAGAATATCCAGCTTTAAAAGGTTGTGATCTATTGAATGATAATCAAAATGGGTGGTCACTATATCGGTTTCCGTATCATTTGCAGGATGCTGAACCGGAGTAAATGAATATATGTTTTCTCCCCTTGGGAGAACTATTATCCCTCCGGGATGCTGTCCTGTTGTTCTGTGAATACCGGTACAGCCAAGGGTTATCCTGTTTATCTCACAATGTCTTTTTACTATGCCTCTTTCTTCATAGTACTTTTTGACATAGCCATAAGCAGTTTTATCAGCCAGAGTTCCTATTGTTCCGGCCTTGTAGGTCTGTCCCGCACCAAAAATAACTTCTGTGTATTTATGTGCCTTACTCTGATATTCTCCCGAAAAATTCAGATCGATATCCGGCTCCTTGTCTCCGTTAAATCCCAAAAAGGTTTCAAAAGGAATATCAAAGCCCTCCTTTATAAGCTCCTCACCACAGACAGGGCACTTCTTATCCGGCATATCGCACCCTGCTCTTCCCGAGTATTTCTTCACCTCTTCGGAATTAAAATCCACATAATGACATTTAGGGCAAAGATAATGAGGCGGTAGGGGATTAACCTCTGTGATCCCGGCCATTGTGGCAACCAGGGAAGACCCTACAGACCCTCTTGAGCCTACAAGATAACCATCCTCTACTGATTTCCAAACCAGCTTCTGGGCTATTATATACATCACCGCAAAGCCGTTTGATATTATGGAATCAAGCTCCTTCTTCAGTCTGCTATCCACCTCTTTGGGAAGGGTGTCCCCATATATTTCATGAGCCCTTCTTTCACATATCTTCGTAAGTATCTCTGCCGAATTTTCTATTACAGGGGGACATTTATCAGGTCTGACCGGCTCTATTACCTCCACCATGTCAGCTATCATATTTGTATTTTTTATAACGACCTCATAGGCCTTTTCATAGCCGAGATAATCAAATTCCTTCATCATCTCCTGGGTGGTCCTTAAATAGAGAGGCGCCTGCTCATCAGCATCCTTAAAGCCCTTCCCCGCCATGATTATCCTTCTGTATATCTCATCTGAGGGATCTAAAAAATGAACGTCACAGGTTGCAACCACCGGTTTATCAAACTTTTCTCCAAGAGCAACTATCCTTCTGTTTAATTCCTTAAGATCATCCTCATTATGGACATTTTCATACTTTTCATCCCGGATCATAAAAGCATTGTTTCCAATGGGCTGTATTTCAAGATAGTCATAGAAATTGACTATATTTGCTATATCCTCCTGAGACTTTTCCTCAACTATAGCCCTGAAAAGCTCCCCGGCTTCACAGGCAGAGCCTATGATCAGTCCCTCCCTGTATTGCTCCAAAAGACTTTTGGGGATTCTCTGAACCTTATTGAAGTATTTAATATGAGAATCAGAAACCAGCTTATAAAGGTTTACTCTTCCTGTCTCATTTTTAGCAAGTATGATCACATGATATGCCATGCCTTTTTTAATGATACCGTCGGATTCAGAAGCATATCTGTTAACGCTTTCAAGAGAATCGAGGCCCTTGTCCTTAAGCATTTTGACAAACTTTACATATATTTCAGCTGTAGCCCCGGCATCATCAACCGCCCTGTGGTGATTCTCAAGTGAAACATTAAGGGCTTTGGCTACCGTATCAAGCTTAAATCTGTTGAGATCCGGCAGTAATACTCTTGCAAGCCCCACCGTGTCAATGTAGGAAGGAGAATAATCAATGCCCAGATCCCTTGATTTTTGTTTGATAAAACTGATATCAAAGTTTGCATTATGAGCCACCATAACAGCATCCTTTGAAAACTCAAGGAAGCGCGGAAGCACCTGAGTGATATAATCCGCGTCCTCAAGCATTTCGTCTGTTATCCCAGTCAGCTTGCTTATCCTGTAGGGAACAGACCTTTTAGGATTGACAAATTCAGAAAACCTTTCTCTTATCTCACCATTTACGACCTTTACGGCTCCTATTTCTATAATTGAATCGTTCACAGGAGAAAAACCTGTGGTTTCTATATCAAAGACCACACAGCTATCCATTATTGACCTATCACCGGCCTCTCTTACCGGAAGAGTATCGTCAACAAGATAACCCTCCATTCCATATATCACCTTAAAATCCGGCATGGTCTTGTTAATATCCTGGACTGTATGAAAGGCATCAATAAAGGCCTGTACCACACCATGATCAGTAACGGCTATGGCCTTGTGTCCCCAGCTTGCGGCACGTTTAACTATATCCTTTACATCACTGACCCCATCCATATCACTCATCTTGGTGTGGCAATGAAGTTCAACCCTTTTCTCACCGGCATCATCAAACCTGTCGCTTCCCTCGGATACCTTATCGCTTTTCATTATTCCATACACATTGGCAATGGAATATTCCCCATCAAATTTATCAAATCCGGCTGCCCCATGAAGTAAAATGGAATTACCTTCGTAAAGTGACTCAAAGAGTCTTTCCCTTTGTTCCTCTCTGGGAAATAATTTTACGGTGATAGTATCGGTAAAATCCGTAATATCAAATATAACCAAAAGATGGCCGGATCTTGTTTCCCTCTTTTCCAGCCTTATGATCTTACCCCTTATGATGAAATCGCCGATAACATTATCCATTTCGGCTATTGAGCTGCTTTTTCCCTCAAATTCTCTTCCGTATATTACATTTGGATTATCAGAGACTGATCCCTTAAATGTATTTCTTCTGTTCCTATATTCCTTAAAGTCTTTAGAAGGCTCTTTTTTCTCCTCCTTAGCCTTCTCCCTGTTTTTAGCTCCCGCTAAAGCTCCACTATCCTTTTTCTTCTCATTTTCCTCAGACGTTTTTACTGCAGGGAGGGAATTTTGAATTTCTCTTATTGCACCCTTTAGCTTATCTTCCGCTGTAATATAGCTGCTTTTGTCCTCTATTTCTTCATATACGTAAGAAACTGTTACAGGTCTGTTAAACCTTTCGGTAAATACCTTGTCAAATATCCGGTTTATCTCTTCTTCAAAGTATTTATTTAAAGAAGATCTGTCTAAAGTAAGCTTTATCTGATCCTTAGCGGGATACTCTATCCTGCCCTTTGAAAGGACATAATGAAGGAAGCCATCATAGTTTCTGATCTCATCATAAAGAGAGTCCTTATATTCTTCCATAATGCCCTGAACAGAATAATCCTGCGGCAGATCAAAATGCTCATAAATTTTTACGGAATAGCTGTTGTTTGCAAAAAGCTGTCTCTTTATTTCTTTTTCCAGCTTTTTAATGTCGTATTTTTTTATCAGATGATCACTCACAAGAAATATCTTTATAACTTCCTGTGTTTTATTGTTTATAATATGCTCGATCACTGTATCTTCAAAAACAAGGCTAAGCTCATTATTAAGTTTTAAGGTCTTAAAAGCATCAAAAAATTTTCTTTCTCTTTTGTCTTTTACATCCATTCCCTTACTTCCTTAGAACAAAGAAATTTATTTTTCCCAGTTATCAAGCTCATATTTCAGGGTACTTAGCAATTCATCTTCCTTTACCTTCCTTACTATCTCCCCTTTTTTTATAAGCAGACCCTCTCCAATGCCTCCTGCTATACCAAGATCTGCCTCTTTAGCCTCTCCGGGCCCGTTTACAACACAGCCCATCACGGCAAGCTTTATAGGAAGATCATATCCGCTTGCCAGGGTCTCTACCTCATTTGCAAGCTTTATAAGATCTATCTTAGTTCTTCCACAGGTTGGACAGGAGACGATCTCGATCCCTCCCTTTCTAAGTCCCAGTGTCTTCAATATTCTTTTTGCGGATATTATTTCCTCTACAGGATCACCGGTTAAAGAAACCCTGATGGTGTCTCCTATCCCCTCATTGAGGATTATTCCAAGACCTACTGCCGATTTGATATTGCCGGATCTCAGAGTTCCTGCTTCTGTTATTCCAACATGTAAAGGATACCTGCATTTAGGAGCAATAAGCTCATGTGCCCTGACACACATCATAACATCCGAAGATTTAATACTTACCACTATATTGTCGTAGGAAAGCTCCTCTATCATCTCTACCTTTAAAAGAGCACTCTTAACTATCCCTTCTGCAGTGACTCCTCCAAACTCTTCTATTATCCCCTTTTCAAGAGAACCGGAATTAACCCCTACTCTTATGGGAATGTTTCTTTCCTTAGCTGCCTTCACGATCTCCTTCAGCTTATCCTTACCACCGATATTCCCGGGATTAATTCTTATCTTATCGGCTCCGTTTTCTATGGCGGCTATGGCCATCTTATGATCAAAATGTATATCCGCCACCAGGGGGATACTGATCTCTCTCTTTATATCCTTAAGGGCTCTTGCTGCTGCTTCATCAGGTACAGTACACCTTATGATCTCACATCCGGCCTCTGTCAGTTTATGGATCTGTAATATGGTTCCTTTTACGTCCTCGGTACTTGTATTTGTCATGGACTGAATAAGTATAGGATTTCCGCCTCCTATTACCCTGTCCCCGATATTTATGACCTTTGTATTTTTTCTGAACTCCATATCAAAATGCCTCTTATACTTTTTATCAGCATATAAAACCTATTATTTAGTTTCATACAAGCCTGTATCATACCATATATAGTATCTTTGCGTCAATTCATATAATTCTAGCACCAATTAAGGCATCTGTGAATCGTTAGATAACATTGTTTTTAAATAAAGACCGGAATTTTTGTATTTTTTTTAAAACAAAAGGCTTAATATATAAATCAATTTGCGAGGTTGACCTTTGACACTATAGAGTCTATGTGTTAATTTAAAAGAAAAAACAAAGGGAGAAACGGTATGGATAAAAAAACGATGTACAACCTTTCTTACGGACTTTTTGTAGTTACTGCCTATAACGGCAAAGACAACGGATGTATAACAAATACCGCAATTCAGGTAACAAGTGAACCTAATTGCATTTCAATTGCTGTTAACAAGAGCAACTTCACACATGATATGATCCTTAACTCAGGTAATTTTACTGTTTCCATCCTGAGTCAGGAAGCCGACTTTGAGCTTTTTAAACACTTTGGATTTCAGTCAGGCCGAGATGTTGATAAATTTGCGGACTTTAAGGATTGCAGAAGAGCTGAAAACGGAACAATGATAATAACCAGAGGCACAAACGGTTATATTTCGGCTAAGGTGGTAAAAACCGTGGAATTATCCACACATACCCTTTTTATTGCAGAAGTTACGGATATGGAAGTCCTTAGCAAGGTTCCTTCAGCGACCTACGAATACTACCAGAATAATATTAAGCCAAAGCCCGATGCTGTTGGAAAGACAAAGGATGGCCAGACGATATGGCGTTGCAAGATATGCGGCTATGAATATGTTGGGGAGGAATTACCTGAGGATTTCATATGTCCTATATGTAAACACCCCGCATCTGATTTTGAAAAAATAAACTGATCATTTACTGTTTTTACACTTCCCTTGGGAAATTAAAAGCTTAAAGCCTTCGTTAAAAGCCCAAAGAGGTCTTAACGAAGGCTTCTTCTCTAAATAGTCCGGTTTGACAGCTTAAGAGTGCCGGCGGTGATACCGTTAAGTACATTATCTAAGGACATGGGTTTTCCGAAAAGATAGCCCTGCATCCTTCCGCATCCGATATTCTTTATAAACTCAGACTGCCTCTTGGTCTCCACCCCTTCCGTAAGGGTGGTCATCCCCAGTTCCGCGGAAAGATTTATTATGCTTTTAATAATGACCTCTGATTTGGGCTTTTCCTCAAAATTTTTCAAAAATTTCATATCAAGCTTTATTACGTCAAAGTTAAATTCCTTAAGTACATTTAAAGAAGAATATCCGGCTCCAAAATCATCCAGCCAGAGGGAATAACCTCTTTTCTTTAACTCCTCCATTCCTCTTGACAGATCATCCATACTGTCATTCAGCGCACTTTCCGTTATCTCTACATGGATAAAATCCTTTGACAGGGAATTTTTTTTAAGTACGCTGTCTAAAAGATCCGGAATATTCATAAGCTCAAAATCCAGCCTTGAGAAATTTATGGATACGGGAACCACCTTATTTCCGTCCCTGTTTAGTCTCTTAATATTTTCGCAGACCTGCTCAAGTATACATCTGTCCAATTTATGAATCTGTCTGATATTTTCAAGCACAGGTATAAAATCTCCCGGAGAAAGCAGGCCATATTGGGGATCTATCCACCTTGCCAAAGCCTCCATTCCGCATATCTCTTCACTTTCAGACCATACCATGGGCTGATAAAAAACCTTTATCCAGCCTTCCCTTATGGCTTTTTCTATATTGTTTACAATATATTGCCTTCGATGAAACTTTTCGTGCATTTCTTCATCATATTCAAGGTAGAAGGTATCTGGAAGACCCTTGGACTCATTACAGGCATAGCGGGCTCTGTCACAGGCAAGCATGGGATCGATATTTCTGTCTGTGGGAACATAGGCTCCGACTCTTATTCCCTGCTTGATCTCTCTCTGATTTTCCTTTACATATTCATTTAGGAGCTTTAACCTTATATCAACATTTTTTTTATCGGTAAAGATCAGAAAATGATCATCCGACTGTCTTGCGAGAACAGAATCTTCAAAGCTGTTGCTGAGTTTAGCTGCGATATTCTTCAAATAGGCATTTCCATCCTGAAACCCATAATGTTCATTATACATCCTGAAATTTATAAGGTTTATAAACAAAAAGATCTTATCTCCAAGCCTTATGGAGGGATCCTTCAGCATTCTTTCACAGTTTTCAACAAAAAAAGCCGTATTTTTTAACCCTGTCAATCCATCTTCCCTTGCAATTTTCTCCAGATGTTCATTGACCTTAAGCAGCTCCTCATCCTTCTCTGCTTCTCTGAGCTTCTGATTATACTGGGAAACACTGATCATAAACATGAAGATCCAGAATATGTAATAGTTGATCCTGTCCCCCTCGGAAAAGGGAACCCCTGTGATATTCCGGCAAAGTCTGTAAAAAAGGAAAAAGGTTATAACTGATATTACCAGTGAAATAACCGGGCGCCATATAAGCAGGGCCATTATATACAGTTCCATGCTTATAAAATTAAGTATCTGATTTCCGTTAGAATAGTCCACTGATGAAATATACATTCCAAAGCCAAGACATATTCCGGCAAAACAAAACATTATGAAAGAAACAAATTTACCGTCTTTGCTCTTTCCCTTAAGATATGAAGATGAGAAAAAAAGAAGAACGAGAGCTGCCGTTAAAAGGACGAAATAGGAATAAAAATGCATGAGGATCCAGTGAAAACTTCTTGTAGTGTCACTTAATATAATATATTTTACAAGGGTCCTGATGATCATTGCACATTCAAGTAAAATAACAACACTGGCCATATAAATACTTGCTCTGATATTTGACTCTTCAAAATAATCCTTAACATATTTCGAATTCAGGGAAATACCCGACCACTTTTTTATTCTTTCCCACATAGTCAACCTCCGGTGAATCCACCCCTGCAGAACCCTTCCATAAATGCAACTTTTATACTTATAAAATATCATAAATTCATGATAAATACAAAAAAATAGATATCTTTTTTAAAATATATGGTATAATTCACCATGTGTGTTCTGATTTATTCTTTTAAGTAGATAACAATGTTCATCTTAACTATTATTTTATTATAGACAAGGGAGTTAAAAATGTTCGAAATATTCAGTTCCATGTTTGCATCCAGGTCAGTAAAGGAGCTTATGAACGGTTTGAGGGAAACCGTCAGACTGTCTGATCAGCAGATTGTAAAAATAATCTTTGATTCTGATGTAGCTGCTGAGGAGCTTAACGACAGCGAATTTGAAAAATTCGAAGATCGCATGGATTATTATGAAAACAAAAAAGAAAAAAAAGAGCTTAATCTTCAGGAGTTTTTGGACAGAGTCTACAATCTGGTGGATGAGTTTGAGGAAATTGCTCCCTATAAAAATATGACGGATGATACTTCTCTGTATGACAGAGCTGCAAAGGAAAGGATCAACGAGGAAGAAGCAAATAAGATCTGCAGTGCCGGTATAGTTTTTATGAACAAGCTTTTATCCACTCCGTCTTTAATTCAGAATGCACCTGATTCGGAACATTTGATAATCAATGTCTATGTTTACTATAAATTCATAGTAGGGATGCTTGTTCGAAACAATATAATAGGTGAAACCGATGCGGGTCTGGCTTTTAAAAAGTTTGAATCCTATCTCATAAAGGAACAATTACAGGCCATAAGGAATCCCGTTATAGAGATAAACAGTGCCCTTTCCCTGCTTTCAAATCTGGCAGCCCATAAATGTATCAGAGATCGTGGGCTTTTGGATATACGACTTACAGCGACCCTCTTTTGTGAGATCTTCCTTCAATTGTCAATAGATTTTAACAATCCCGAAAACTTTAGAAATGTTCAGCAGGTAGCCACCTATGTCTTTGAATTGCAAAAAGAGATCACAGGCGGCAGGGTCTATGAGCAGCTTAAAACAAAACAGCTTACCCAGGTATAAGTACTTTGACTCCTTTAACATAAAATGTAATAAAAAATCCCGGATCCTCAAGCCATACAGCCTTTGGAATCCGGGATTTTTTAAGCAGGATACGGGAGTCGGACCCGCCTCTCAAGCTTGGGAAGCTTGCATACTACCGATGTACTAATCCTGCAGTCCTCATTCATATCTACACCGCATTATTTTACAGTTTCCCATAAAAAAAGTCAAGTAGGCCGCCGCCTCTTACCGGAAAGATAAAACTCTATCCTGTCAAAATCATATAGTGAATTTATCTGCTTTGAAACGGTTTCACCGCTCTTTATCTCAAAATCCTGATCCGTAAAATAAAGCTCTTCGGAATCCACAAGTTCATCTCCCTTAAAAAACAGAGCCTGTCCCTTAACATAGCCTGCCGGCCTTTCCCCCCGGTTAGTAACTAAAAATACAGCTCCACCGTCAATATCGTTCTCTTCAAATTCAAGATCCTCTATAACCGATTCATAGAGAGCTGACTCCCCGGCACTTAGCTTTGTATCATAGCCTGCCACATCCTCTCCTGTTTTATAGGCTTCTCTCATGACGGATGTGCAATTTGCACCCAAAGCTTCAAAATCCGAATCTGCAGCAGCAACGATTTTTCCCTGCTGATCAAGAGCAAGGCTCTGGCTGCTTACCTTAAGTGTCTTCTTTCCCTTATTATGAATTATCAGAAAGCGATATATATAACCCGAACTGCCATCTTCCCTTTTCAGAGTATACTCTTTTACTATCTCTATATCCTGAGATTCCGTCACTTTATCCCTACTCTTATTCTTATCACCCTTATCCCCGCTTTTTTCTTTATTTGCTATTTCTCCCTCGTCTTCAATAAGCATGTCGCCCTCATTATGATCCAAAGCTTTTTCATAATCTTTTGACGCCTCGTATTCACTGATCTCATTGTAGGACTCCAGCAGCCTGGCGGGATTAAAGACTGTATCAAAGCCGCTTCTTATATCGGATAAAAGCTGGGGAGGCAGGCTTATTATACCCTCGTAAAAAAAGAGATAATTCAGGGCGCAGATGATTATAGCCAAAAGGGACAGACTATGCTTTTTAGGTATGTCATCATCCCTTCTCTTTATAAGATCTATCATTGCCAATATTATAGCTGCAATGTTTATCAGAGGAAAAAATGAGAGTGCAACAGCCACCACGGAAAGTATGGAGTTTTTCAGATCCTTTTTACTCTTAGCTGAATTATTATTCCAAATACTTTCTTTACTCTTTTTTTTAATTAACTTTTTTTCTTCAGACTTTTTCTCTACAACATAAGTTTTTTCACTTTCATCCTCCGTAAAAGTATAATCCCAGTCTTCATCATAGTTTTTTTTATCTTTATAATCCCTGCTCATAAATAACTCTCCTTACAAGTCTAATCCTAATCTTATTTCGTATAAAAAACAAGTTTTATACTATTATAATTACTATTGACTATCCCCTGTTTTTGCTAGTATTATAATAAGTGTGTTAAGAGAGATCAGATCATTGTTTAATGTCCAATATTTAAATCTATCTGATGCGGATTTATTCATACAGGTACACTTAAACATTGGTCACTACTTGTTTTAAAAAAATAATGATCTGTGATCTCAATTTCATATTAAATTTATACAGGAGGGGTTTTATGAGTTCCAAACAAACAACCAATCAACGCTACGGACTAAACAGTATCAAGGCAAAGCTTATCATCATCATGACCTTGTTATGTGTTATCCCGCTTACCATAGCTATAATCATTAGCTATAATTTTTCCACATCCACCGCACTGGAAAGTGCCGAAAATTATAACCTGAAAATGGCTGAATATGTGGAAAATGATTTTTCATCAACAGTAGATTCAAACTTTATCGCCCTGTACACCCTGGCTCAGTCTCCGTCAACCATAGCATATTGTGAAGCAGCGGCAGATGCCAGAGATCAGGAAAAAATGGTTGCCCATACCCAGGCAGTTGATGCAAATCTGGCAGATGACAACTCAACCGTTATAACGGGACCTGACGGAATGCAGCTTGCACGTTCCAAGGGTGATCTGGTAGATATTTCCTCAAGAGAGTATTTCACCACAGCTATGAAGGGTGTTTCAAACATCTCTGATGTATCCGTTTCAAAAACCACCGGCGCAAGGATAATAGTTCCGGCTGTTCCGATCTTTGATTCAACAGGTTCAAATGTTATTGGCGTAGCTACAAGAAATTATGCCTTAAGTTATCTTCATGACCATCTTCTTGAAGAAGCAAAAGAGCATCAGAGCATATATATACTTGATCCAAACGGTGATGCTGTTTCAACCTCTACAAAGGTGCTTGCTGCAGATGAAACTCTTTCAATGGCTTCTACCGAATGTTATAAATCTTCATCTTCCGGTAATTTAGAAGGAAGCTTTGAGGAGGAAATAGACGGGGTTAAATGTATCACCTCCTTTGTTAAGGAAACCGACACCGGATGGACGATCATGGTGGCAACGGAATATAATTCAATCATGGCATCTGCAACAAGGTCTGCCCTTATCGTTCTTATCATTGGAATCGTAATGGCTATTTTGGCAGTTATCATCGCCTTTGTTGTAGGTAACAGTATCAGTAAACCTATAGAAGTAATAAATGAATCCATTACCTCTCTTTCAGAGGGATACTTTAAGACAATAAATGTTTATACCAACAGAAAAGATGAATTTGGAAACATGGTTACTCATACAAATAACCTTGTGAGAAAGCTTAAGGAAATCGTTTCAGATATCAAGCAGTCAGCAACCAATCTTAATTCATCTTCCCTGGAGCTTGCCGATACTGCCGACCAGATATCAAAGACAGCGGATGATGTCTCCGATGCAGTTCAGGAGATCGCTACAGGAGCTACTCAGCAGGCTGATGAGATTCAGGCTGCAACAGAAAACATCCAGACAATTTCAAGCAATATAGAAAATGTTACCATGAATGCCAATGATCTGGCAGATACAGGAGAGTCGATGTCCTCTAAGAGTAAGAGCTCTGAGCAGGAGCTTCAGCAGCTTCAGAGATCCACTGCTGCAATGAATGAGGCCATAAGTAAGATTACAGAAAGGATCTCCGCAACAAATGTTGCAGTTGATAATATAGCATCAAAGGTTGAAGCTATTGACTCTATTTCATCACAGACCAGTCTCCTTGCCTTAAATGCCTCCATTGAAGCTGCAAGAGCCGGTGAGGCCGGAAGGGGGTTTGCGGTTGTTGCTGAAGAGATCGGTATTTTGGCTGAAAATTCTGCAAAATCCACTAATGAAATAAGAAAAGAGATGGATATTCTTTTAGCCGATTCAAGAGAGGCCGTTCGCATGGCTGATGAGATCGGTCAGACAACAAAATCTCAGATGTCAACCCTTGAGAATACTGTTGAAAGTATACATAATCTTATTTACGGTATCGACACCACGGTTAATGGAGTAACTACCATTAATTCAAGTGCGGAAGCCTGCAACGATTCAAGATCTGTTGTTGTGGATTCTATGAACAGCCTTTCAGCTATTTCCGAAGAAAATGCGGCTGCTTCTCAGGAAACCTCAGCTTCTATGCAGGAGTTGAATGCAACAGTAAACATTTTGGCATCATCTGCCGACTCACTAAAGGGTATATCAGAGACTCTTATTGAGGATATTGCATTCTTTAAAGAGTAATAGCTGATCGATCCTATACAATATGAAAAAAATAAAAATCCTTCAGATAAGTTCTGAAGGATTTTTATTTTTACATCTTACTGACCGGAGTAGATCAGGCTCATACTGTAATACTTTTTCTCTCTATCTTCATATCATTTCTTGCAGCTGTAAGCATCATTTCTATACTCATCGTTCTTGAAAACTCCGCAAAGCCAATGGAAACTCCCGGACAATAGGAATGATCCTTAAATATATGTACACTTGAAAGCATTGCCCTTACCTTCTCTTCTATATTCCAGACCGAATCACTTATAGGAGCAAGATCATCATCAACAACCTGATGAAGGACCACAAATTCACTTCCCCCAAAACTGAATATCAGTGAATCATTCCCTAAAAGCTTGTTCAGCTTAGCCGCAGTCTCTCTAAGCATATCATAACCAAAATCGTGACCAAAATCATTTATTGCGTTCCCGAGGTTATCAATATTGATATATAAGGCTACAAAATCCGTATCATATTTCCTGTAGGATGAAATATACTTTTGCACCTCCTCATAAAAGGCATTTCTGTTGGGAAGTCCTGTTATCTCATCCAAATAGGCTACAGTTCTGAACCTGTCCAGCTCTCTGATAGAGTTGGTTATATCAATAAAGAAGCCTACCAGACCAACTATAACTCCCTCATCATCAAAGATAGGCATTTTTGATGCTTCTATGATACGGAGTTCTCCCTTTATTATACAGGTACCTCTGCTGGCACTTATGGTCTTCCCCTCATTCAATACACGATTTTCATCATTTCTATAGGGTATTGGATCCACATGCCATCCCATATTTTCATCAGTTTTACCGACTATGATCTTATCCGATTCAAAACCATAATAATCAAGAAAGCTTTTATTGGCTCCTAAAAACCTTCTTTGTCTGTCCTTCCAAAAGACCTTTAAATCATTTGATGATAAAATAGCTTTCAAAATATTTGATTCACTAAAATTATCGTTCATTTAGCCTCCTTACGTACCTCTCCCACAGATCAGGTCGTCTTTCCTTTGTTCTTTCTATAGATTTTTCTTTTCTCCATTTATCTACATTCTCATGATGTCCGGACAACAAAATGGGAGGAACAGCCTTATCATGCCAAACCTCCGGTCTTGAATATTGAGGGTATTCTAAAAGCCCATCATAAAAAGATTCATACTCTGAAGATGTATCGTTTCCTAAAACCCCCGGAAGCAGTCTGGCAATAGCATCAACCAATATCATTGCCGGTAATTCTCCGCCTGTTAAAACATAGTCTCCAACTGATATATTATCAGTAACTATCTCTTCTAAAACTCTTTCATCTATTCCTTCGTAGTGTCCACACAAAAGCAAGAGATCCTCTTCTTTAGAAAACTCCTCTGCCTTCTTTTGATCAAACAGTTCTCCTTGAGGTGTTAAATAGATGCATCTTAATCTTTTACTATTACCTTTATTATAATGTAAGCCACTCTCTTTATCAACCTTAAAACCAAGCTTTGATGCTATACTTTCGTAGGTTTTATAAACAGGCTCTGCCTGCATGAGCATGCCGGCTCCCCCTCCGTAGGTATAATCATCAACCTTATTATGCTTGTTACAGGCATAATCTCTTATATTTATGGCATCTATACCAATAAGGCCCTTTTCCCTTGCCCTGCCTATAATGCTGCTGTTAAGACCACTAAGGATCATTTCAGGGAAAAGTGTCATTATATAAAAATTTATCATCTTAAGCCTTCCATTAAGTGTACTGTCATCCTATTAGCTTCCGGTTCAACAGATAATATGCATTCCTTTATGGCAGGGATCAGCAGCTGACCTTCATCCTTTCCCTTTTCTTCAATAACATAAACATCATTTGCACCTGTAAATATTACATCCACCAGGCTTCCCAGCAATTCTGAGCTATCGTCGTATACCTCTATTCCTATTAGATCCGCAACAAAATATTCATCCTTCTTAAGCTTTACGGCATCCTTTCTGTCTACAAACAGAGGAAGGTTTCTCAGTCTGTCTGCACTGTCCCTGTCATCTATTCCCTTTAGCTTCAGAATGACCATCTGATTTGAAAGCTTTACACCCTCCAGCTCTATGGTCTTCTCCTCCCCCTTACAGGTCATAATAACTTCTTTGAGTTTTTTAAAACGCCTTATATCGTCTGTTGTAGGAAAAACCTTTACCTCACCCTTTACACCATGGGCCGAGGAAATGATACCTACCTGAAATCTGTCTTCCATTAATACGATTCTCCATAAAATATTGCATATAATTTTTGAATTAAATATAGGACACCGTTATTTCTAACGATGCCCCAGATCATTTTTATTTAATCCTGTACTATATCAACTATGACCTTCTTTGTTTCTTTAGCGGAAGCAGCCTTTACAACAGATCTTATAGCCTTGGCTATTCTGCCCTGCTTACCTATCACCTTGCCCATATCACTTTGGGCAACCCTCAGTTCAACTACTATGGCTCTTTCTTCTTCTTTTTCGGTCACAACAACTTCATCAGGATTATCAACTAGAGATTTTGCTATAACCTCAACAAGCTCCTTCATCTCTATCCTCCAATCCCTGACTTTTACTCAATACCTGCCTGCTTAAACAATCTGGTTACGATTTCTGTGGGCTTTGCACCTGTATCTAACCACTTCTTTGCAAGTTCAGCATTGATGTTTACTGTTGCAGGCTCTGTATTGGGATCGTAGGTTCCTATCTCCTCTATACATCTTCCGTCACGGGGTGATCTGGAATCAGCAACAATTACTCTATAAAAAGGTGCCTTCTTCTTTCCCATTCTTCTTAATCTGATCTTTACCATTTCTTTACCTCCAAAAATTATTATTTATTAGTTTAATTTTAATCTATAGTTAAAAAGGCAGTTTAAATTTACCTTTTTTACCCGGACCCTGACCCAGCATCTGGGGCATCTGCTTCATCATCTTTCTGGACTGCTCAAACTGTTTTAAAAATCTGTTTAATTCTGATATATCAACTCCTGCTCCCTTGGCTATCCTGTGCTTTCTGGAAGGATTAAGAAGGTCAGGATTTTTTCTTTCCTCCTTGGTCATAGAAAGGATCATAGCCTCCAACCTTGCCATCCTCTTTTCATCCAGGGAGGCTTCCAGATCTTTTGGGCTCATGCCCCCCATCTTAGCTGACATACCCGGCATCATACCAAGAATACTTGATAGACCACCCATTTTCTTCATTTGAGACATACTGTCAAGATAATCTTCAAAATCAAATTTTCCTTTTTTGATCTTTCTGTAAGTATCTTTTTCTTTATCCTCATCTATGTCCATGCTTTCCTGAACCTTTTCAATAAGGGTAAGCACATCTCCCATTCCAAGGATACGGTTGGCCATTCTATCGGGATAAAACTGTTCAAGATCCGAAAGCTTTTCTCCCATACCAACATATATTATAGGCTTTCCGGTCACTGCCCTGATGGAAAGTGCCGCACCGCCTCTGGCATCACCATCCATCTTGGAAAGTATGATGCCATCAACGCCAACCTTATCATTAAAGGTGTTGGCAACGTTTACTGCCTCCTGACCTGTCATGGCATCAACCACTAAAAGGGTCTGATGAACACTGACTGAATCCTTTATCTCCAAAAGCTCCTGCATCATCTCTTCATCGATCTGGAGTCGTCCGGCAGTATCTATGATAACAACATTATGACCATTCTTCTCTGCATGCTCTATTGCTGCCTTTGCTATATCACAAGCCCTATGGGAATCCCCCATTGAAAACATGTCCACTTCCTGCTTTGCAGCATTTATCTCCAGCTGTTTGATAGCGGCGGGTCTGTAAATATCACATCCCACAAGAAGACATTTCT
Source organism: Lachnospiraceae bacterium (assembly GCA_024680675.1). Classification (GTDB taxonomy): domain Bacteria; phylum Bacillota; class Clostridia; order Lachnospirales; family Lachnospiraceae; genus UBA2868. The sequence continues at coordinate 103,214 of JAILBX010000165.1, forward strand.
TGCCTTTAAGCTTAAGCTTACCTGCAATTTTGGCAGCGGTGGTGGTTTTACCTGCACCCTGAAGACCGCACATCATTATAACTGTGGTCGCCTTACCGGGCTGAAGGGTCAGCTCGCTGCTCTCTGAACCCATAAGAGAGATCATTTCCTCATTTACTATCTTAATGACCATCTGGCCGGGATTTAGACCATTCATTACATCCTGGCCAACAGCTCTTTCCTCCACAGACTTAACAAACTTCTTTACCACCTTAAAGTTAACGTCTGCTTCCAGGAGGGCAAGCTTAACCTCCTTTAAGGCAAGCTTAACATCTGCCTCGGTAAGTCTTCCCTTACTTCTCAGACTTTTAAACACATTTTGAAGTTTTTCCGTCAGACTTTCAAATGCCATTTATCTCTCCACTTACAGTACATCCAATATATTCTCTGCCAGATCGCTGATCTCTTCAGCTTCTTTACTGTTATCAAAGCTTTTCTTTTTGAGCTCCTCTGAGACCTTTAATATCCCGGCAGTATAAGACTTTATCTTATCAAACCTCTCAAGCATCCCCAGCTTACATTCATAGGACTCCAAAGCCTTATCACATCTCTTTATAAGGTCAAAGGCTGCCTGTCTTGTTATATCATAATTGTCAGCGATCTCTGACAATGACATATCATTAAAAACGGCATCCTCATATATCTGTCTCTGATGTTTAGTTAAAAGTTCGCCATAAAAATCATATAAGAGACTTTGTTTTACGATCTTCTCCATAAAAACTCTCTGATGACCAAACTCCTTCTTAAGTCTTTTTATATCCGGATCCTTGAGCACAAGTGATATAATATAACAAATCATAAGGGGTGTCAAGTAAAATTTCTTGACACCCCTCTTTTTAGATCAGATAACCGTTCTGACTATCTTAGGTCTGTATTTTTCCTTTTCAAGAGCATTTAATATCTGGTTCTTATGCTCGCTTCCAAAGGCCTCCAGAGTGATCCTCAGCTCCACAGCTGCATTTCTGTTAGTCGATACAAACTGATTGTGCTCAAGCTTAATAACATTACCGTTCTGTTTGGCAATAGTATCGGCAACTCTTGACAGCTCCCCGGGCTTATCAGGTAAAAGTACGGAAACAGTAAATATCCTGTCTCGCATGATCAGGCCCTGTTGAACCACGGATGACATGGTTATTACATCCATATTTCCTCCGCTTAAAACGCAGACTACCTTCTTATCCTTAATTTTCAGCTGATTTAGGGCCGCAACAGATAACAAGCCCGAATTTTCCACTATCATCTTATGGTTTTCAACCATATCAAGAAAGGCCACGATAAGATCCTCATCAGGGACTGTGATTATTTCATCTATATTTTCTTTTATGTAAGGAAATATCTTTGATCCCGGTGTTTTAACGGCAGTACCGTCGGCTATGGTATTAACACTTTTCAGTGAGATCACCTTTCCTGCCTCCAGGGAAGCCTTCATGCAGGCCGCTCCTTCAGGCTCTACTCCTATAACCCTGATCTTTGGATTCAAAAGCTTTGCCAGGGTTGAAACACCTGTTGCCAGCCCTCCTCCTCCTATAGGTACAAGTATATAGTCTACTAAAGGCAGCTCCTTAAATATTTCCATGGCTATGGTTCCCTGACCTGTGGCAACAGCCTCATCATCAAAGGGATGAATAAAGGTATATCCCTCCTTTTCGGCCAGCTCTAAAGCCTTCTTATAGGCATCATCATAAACGTCACCGTAAAGAAGCACCTCTGCCCCATAGCTCTTGGTCCTGTTTACCTTTATAAGGGGTGTTGTAGTGGGCATTACTATAACCGCCTTCATATTGAATTCCTTTGCGGCATAGGCAACGCCCTGGGCATGGTTTCCTGCCGATGCTGTTATAACTCCGGCCTCCCTTTCCTTTTCACTTAAGGTACTTGCCTTATAATATGCTCCCCTTAACTTATATGCTCCTGTCAGCTGCATATTTTCAGGCTTTAAATAAACTCTGTTGGAACATTTTTCACTCAGATAGGCACTGTACATAAGCTTTGTTTCTATAGCTACTTTTTTTACTACCTCACTGGCTTCTTCAAAGCTGTCAAGCGTCAACATTTTCCGTATCCTCCTCAGACTTACTAAAGAGAGCCTCTACAAAAGCTCTCGCATCAAATTTTTGAAGATCCTCTATAGCCTCACCCACACCAATATATTTTATGGGTATATTAAGCTCATTTTGAATAGCGAAGGCAATCCCTCCCTTGGCTGTACCGTCAAGCTTTGTAATAACTGCCCCGGTAACCTGACACACGTCCATAAAATCCCTGGCCTGGGAAATAGCGTTCTGGCCTGTTGTGCCGTCTAATACTATCAGGGTTTCTATATGAGCCTCCGGATACTCTCTTGTCACAACTCTATTTATCTTCTCCAGCTCATTCATAAGATTCTTTTTATTGTTGAGTCTTCCGGCAGTATCACAGATGACAACGTCACTCCTTCTGGATTTTGCCGCCTTTACCCCGTCAAAAACCACACTTGCGGGATCCTGGCCCTCTGTGCATTTTATAAAATCGACCCCTGCTCTGTCTGCCCAGACCTTAAGCTGATCAAAGGCTGCCGCCCTGAAGGTATCTGCGGCAACGATCATGGTCTTTCTTCCCCGGCTCTTTAGCTGGGAAGCCAGCTTACCCACTGTGGTTGTCTTACCTGCTCCGTTCACACCTACCATAAGTATTACTGAGGTCTTTTCTTCATACAGGTATTCAGGCTCTGTTTTTGTAAGTATATCCGTCATTACATCCTTAAGAAGATTTCTGCAATCCTCTGTCTTCTTAACATGCCTTTCCCTGACAGCATTCTTTAACTCTTCAATGATCTCCTCTGTGGAGCTCATACCGGTATCACTCATGACAAGGATCTCTTCAATCTCATCATAAAAGTCATCGTCAATTTCAGAAGCAGTAAAGAGATTATCAAGATTTCCCGAAATAGAATCTCTGGTCTTTGCCAGTCCCTTTTTTAGTCTTTGAAAGAGCCCAAGCTTCTCTTCAGATGCAGAGGCATCCGAATCTGTATCAAGCTCAGACATTCCATCCATATCTCTGAAGATGGGTTCAAAAAGCTTTTCCTTTTCCTCGACCTCGGTTTTTTCCTCTTCCAAAATGTGAGAATTGGTTTTGGATTCTATATCTTCTTTTATCTCAGCTTCGATATTCGATTCTGTATCTTTCCTGATCTTTGCTTCGATTTCTGATCCTGTCTCATCTCCCGTCTCTTTATGGACTTCAGCTTCAGGCTCCTCTGTATCTGTGACCTCTTCTTTTACTTCATCCTCTGATACCCGCGCATCAGTCTCCTGCTCTGTTTCCTGATTTTTTTTCTTTCCAAATAAAAATTCAAACATTTCCTATCCCTTCATAACTAGTCATCCAGATCTTTATCAATAAGCGATACGGATACCAGGGCAGAAACCCCCTTCTCCTGCATTGTTATTCCATATAATCTGTCTGCCTTTTCCATAGTTCCTCTTCTGTGGGTAATAACAATAAACTGAGTATGATCAGTGAGCTTATTCAGATATCCGGCAAACCTTCCCACATTAGACTCATCCAGTGCAGCCTCTATCTCATCCAAAAGACAGAAAGGAGAGGGTTTAAGATTCTGAATGGCAAACAGTAAAGCTATAGCTGCCAAAGCCTTCTCTCCACCGGATAACTGCATCATATTCTGAAGCTTTTTACCGGGTGGCTGGGCTATTATCTTTATTCCCGCATCCAGTATATCCTCTTCCTCGGACAACTCAAGAGTTCCCTTTCCACCACCGAACATTTCCTTAAAGACCTTATCAAATTCATCGGCAATTTCTTTGAACTTCAGAGCAAACTGATTTCTCATTGCATTGTCCAGATCTTCTATGATTTTTTTCAGAGCATCCGCCGCCTCTATCAGATCGTCATGCTGAGTCTTATAAAAATTATATCGTTCAGATACCTCTCTGTATTGTTCTATTGCATTTACATTTACTGTTCCAAGTTCTCTTATCTGACTCCTTAACTCGTAAATTCCCTTTTTTATGCTTCCTGCATCTTTAAGCTCTTCATCACGATATTCAGACGCTCTTGACAAAGTGATCTCATACTCTGACCACATATAGTCTATCTGCTTACTCTGTTCTTCCTCAAGTCTTTCCTTCTGGGAATTTAACCTGTAAACCTCCTTATCGAGGAAGGATATCTTATCCTGCATTTCCTCCGAGAGACTGAACAGTTCCTTCTGTCTTTTAGAGAGCTCATCCTTTCTTTCAACAGCTTCTCTTATTTTTTCCTCACTGCCGTCGTTGCTTTCGGCAGAGACAGCTATTGTCTTTTCAAGCTCTTCAATGTCCTTCCTTCTGTTGGTGATACTTTCCTCTTCATTTCTGATACTTTCTTCAATAGCATCTATTTCTTCGCTTAATCTGGAAATTTCTCCCTTTACTCTTTCCACATCATAATCCGCATGCTCTGCGTCTCTCTTTAAAGCAGACAGCTTCATGTCCATGTCAGTGGAATTAAGAACATGTTCACTTTCTTCATCTCTAAGCTTCTCAAGCTCCTTACCAAAGCCCGTTATTTCTTCATTAAGAAAAACTTCCCTCTCCTTAGAGTTAACTATCTTTTCCTCAGTATTTTTCTTATCCGTTTCTATATCCTGAAGTTCGCTTTCTATGGATTTGCTTAAGCTGTTTAGCCTGCTGTAGCCCTCCGTAGACTCTTCCTTCTTCTTCAATGTGGAATCTATACTCATTTGTACCGTATTAAGGTTCAATGAGTACTCCTGATGCTTTTCCTTAAGATTCTCTATTTCTTCTCTGACAGTCTTTCTCTCTGTCTTTGTGTCCTCTATCTCCTTTGTTATCTCCTCAATCCTTGCCGCTGCCTTTTTTGTGCTTTCAGACAACTCATCTATTTCTCTTTTTCTTCCGAGAAGATTGGAATTATCCCTGAAGGAACCACCTGCCACGGCACCTCCGGGAGTAAAATATTCCCCTTCAAGGGTCACGATCCTTAAAAGATTATCGTATTTTCTCTCTATATTTCTGGCGTTGTCATATTTATCCACTACAACTATCTCACCTAAGAGCTGGCTTATAACATCATCATATTTCTTATCTGCCTTAACAAGCTCTGTGGCGATACCTAAGAAGCCCTTTTCCAGCCTGACTTCTTTTTTCTTATATTCTCCCCTTCTTTTTACACTTGTAAGGGGCATAAAGGTGGCCCTTCCGCCTCTGTTGTCCTTTAGAAAACGGATCATCCTCTTTGCTGTATCATCATCCTCTGTTATTATATTCTGTATATTACCACCCAAGGCGGTTTCTATAGCAGTTTCATATTCCTTATCAACCTTTATTACATCTGCAACAACGCCTATTATCTTCCCTTCACCGGCGTCCTTTTTTTCCATTATCCTTTTAATGCTTCCGCCATAGCCTTCATACCTTTCGGCAAAGTTCTTTAAGCTGTCCAGCTTTGACTTCCTTCTGTGATAATCAAGCTGGGCCTTTTGGAGCTCTGAGTCCTTTGACTCAAGATTAGATTTATAAGCTGCAAGACTTTTTTCCTTATTATGAATTTCTTCTTCTGTTTTATTAATGTCTGAAAGTATCTCCTGAAGCTTATCATTATACTCATTTATGCTTGTATCATAAATCTTCTCTTCAGACTTGGCTGTTATAAGCTTTGACTGAATATCAGCCTTCTTTAACCGGGTCTGTTCAAGCATGGTATCAAATCGGCTTATGTCTGCCTGAACATCAGCTCTTTCTCTTACCAGATTGATAACCTCTTCATTATCCTTTCTTATACTCTGATTCAGACCCTCTATTCTTTTTTGAACCTCAAAAAGAGCTGATTTTTTACCCTCATTTTCCCGGGTCAGCTCTTCTAATTTCTTATCTATATCTTCTTTTGTTTTTATAAATTTACTTTGATCGACCTTTTGAAGCTCTAAACGGTCTGTACTGGATTTTTTCTGATTTTTATACAGCTCTATATTTCCAAGGGATGAGTTTATCTTCTCTTTTGCAAGCTTTATCTCACTTTCCAGCTTTTCCTTTAATAAACCGCTCTGAGAAAGCTCCTCCCTCTTCTTCTCTATCTCCTGCTCCAGATTTTTAATATCTGTTGAAAGCTTTTCAAACTCTTTTTTATTGTCTTCAAATTGTATCTTATCTTTATTTAATTCATCATTAGCGATAAGGATCTTCTTATCAAACTCCTCAAGCTCTCCTGTAATCCTCTCTGCATCCAGTAAAAAGAGGTTTATATCCAGATTCTTAAGCTTTTCTTTTTTCCCCAGATATTCCTTTGCTACCTCAGACTGCTTTTCCAGAGGCCCAACCTGTCTTTCCAACTCGCTTAAGAGATCAGATACCCTAACAAGATTAGCCTGTTCTGATTCCAACTTCTTCAGAGAAAGATTCTTTCTTTTTTTAAATTTAACTATTCCTGCCGCTTCATCAAAGAGCTCTCTTCTTTCCTCCGGCTTACCGCTTAAGATCTTGTCTATCTGACCCTGTCCTATGATGGAATAGCCTTCCTTACCAATTCCTGTATCGTAGAAAAGCTCTGAAACATCCTTAAGTCTGCAGCTTGCACCGTTAAGTAAATACTCGCTTTCCCCTGACCGGTATACTCGCCTTGTAACGGTAACCTCCTCATAGTCAACAGGAAGCTTGTGATCTGAATTATCCAGGGTGATGGCAACATAAGCATAGCCCATGGGCTTACGGAGCTCGGTGCCGGAAAAGATAACATCCTGCATGCTGCTTCCCCTTAGCTGCTTGGCGCTCTGTTCTCCCAAAACCCACCTTACGGCATCTGCCACATTACTTTTACCCGATCCGTTAGGACCAACTATTCCCGTAATACCGTTATGAAACTCAAATTTTATTTTATTTGCAAAGGATTTAAATCCATGTACCTCAATACTTTTTAAATACATTAGAATTACTCTCTGTTCCTTAAAATCGCCAGTGCTTTATATGCTCCATCCTGCTCAGACAATTTTTTTGATCTTCCTTTTCCCACGGCTATCTGCTGACCGTTGATCATTACCGCAGTAATATACTCTCTGTTATGGGCAGGCCCGCTTTCCTTGATGATCTCATAGCTAAGATTTTGACCCTTTTCCTGTACATATTCCTGAAGCCCTGTTTTTGAATCAACAAACTCTATTTTATGATACATATCTTCCAGAACATAGTGTTCAATAAACTTTTTTGCACATTCAAGACCGCCGTCCAGATAGATGGCGCCTATCAAGGCTTCAAATACATCAGAAATGATGGATTCCCGGTTCCTTCCTCCTGTATTTTCCTCTCCCTTGCCAAGTCTTATATACTCTTTAAGATTAAATGCCGAAGCACACATGGCAAGAGTCGGCTCACAGACTAAAGAAGCTCTTAGCTTGGTAAGCTCCCCCTCCTTCAATTCTTTCTTGCTCCTGAAGAGATGATCACTGACACATAGCTCTAAAACCGCATCACCAAGAAATTCCATTCTTTCATAGTCTTCATTTTTTTCCTTATTTTCATTAAAGTAGGAACTGTGTGTCAGGGCGACCTCAATATATGATCTATCCTTAAAACGATATCCAATTTTTTCTTCCAAAGAACGAATATTGTCTTCAAAAATAAATTGCATGATTTCCCTCAACATTAACACAGCAAGAATGCCTCAACATTCTTGCTGTCTTATTCAGCCTATAGCATTTTTTATCTGTTCGTATGCATCCCCCACAGTAACGATCTTTTCAGCATCGTCCGTGGTGATCTCAATATCAAATTCCTCTTCAATTCCCATAATGATCTGGAAAATATCAAGTGAATCAGCCCCCAGGTCGTCCACAAATTTCGTTGTAGGTTGAACCTCATCAACATCGACATTTAATACTTCTGCTATGATTTTTTGAATTTTCTCAAACTCCATAAGCCAAAGCCCTCCTAATTAAGTACATTTATTTTTTCGTTGATCTTATCATTGATCCTTTGTTCCTTAAAAGTAGCACACTGTCTTATCGCGATCTCAAATTCCTTTTCCCTGGCACTTCCATGGGCCTTTACCACAAGTCCCTTAAGCCCCAGCAGAGGCGCTCCGCCGTATTCCGAAGGATCAAATTTTTTCATTGTATCCTTTAAGGAGTCCTTAATAAGCAAAGCACCGATTTTTGACTTTAAACTGGACATAAGTCCTTCCTTCAAAACATTCTTAAGAACGGCTCCTGTTCCTTCGTAGAACTTTAAAATGACATTTCCCACAAAGGCCTCACAAACCACAACGTCTGCCTTTCCAAAGGGTATATCTCTGGCCTCGATACTTCCTATAAAATTAATATCCGGACAGCTTTTCAATAAGGGAAAAGTCTCTTTGACTAAAAGATTACCTTTTTCTTCCTCTGCGCCTATATTAACTATACCCACTCTTGGATTCTTGATCCCGATCACGTTTTCCATATATATAGACCCCATCTTTGCAAACTGAACCAGATGGGAGGGCCTTGCATCAACGTTGGCTCCGCAATCTATAAGGCAGCATACACCGTTTTCAGTAGGTATAAGAGGAGCCAGAGGCGGACGTTCAACCCCTTTAAGTCTTCCAACTATAACCTGACCTCCCACTAATATAGCTCCTGAACTTCCTGAGGATATAAAAGCATCTGCCTTACCCTCTTTGATCAGATTCAATCCCTTTACAATGGAAGAGTCCTTTTTCTTACGGATAGCCATGACAGGTGCTTCTCCTGTTTCAATTACCTCACTTGCGTCGACTATCTCAATTCTCTCACTGTCATATGTATACTTTGAAAGTTCTTCCTTTATAACAGACTCCCTGCCAATCAGAAAAACCTTTATGTTTTTTTCATCCCTTACCGCATTTACCGATGCTTTTACCGGAGCCTTGGGAGCATTGTCTCCACCCATAGCATCTACAACTACATTAACCATCTTTAATACCTTTTCTATTAATATAACAAGAAACACCAATAATTAAAACACTTTTTTGTATAAACAAATCGAGCAGGAAAATCACAATCTCCCCCTGCTCGATCTGTTCTCAAAACCATCATAAATCAGTCCTGTGGAATTATCTCTTTCTTATTATAAGAGCCACAAGCCTTACATACTCTATGAGGAGCCATAAGAGCGCCACACTTACTGCACTTTACAAGTGTAGGTGAACTCATTTTCCAATTAGCTCTTCTCTTATCTCTTCTTCCCTTTGATGATTTATTTTTAGGACATATAGACATTGTTACACCTCCCTTATCTCAGACTCACGCACAAACACGTACTTAAGCATTATACGTGGGAGAAAGATATTTGTCAACAACTAATTTAGTCTCCGATAAGCTGAGCCTGAACAGCTGTTAAAGCAACAACACCTACGATATCATCAGCATTACATCCTCTTGAAAGATCATTGACAGGCCTTGCAAGTCCCTGAAGCATAGGCCCAAAGGCATCAGCTCCTGCCAAACGCTCTACAAGCTTATATCCTACATTACCGCAGTCAAGATTAGGGAAAATAAGTACATTCGCGCGACCTGCCACATCAGAACCCGGCGCCTTGGATCTTCCTACACTCTCAACTAAAGCCGCATCCAGCTGAAGTTCTCCGTCAACAGTCAGATTAGGATATTTTTCCTTTGCTATTCTTGTAGCCTCAACAACCTTATCAACCAAAGCATGCTTTGCAGATCCCTTGGTTGAATGAGACAACATTGCAATGATAGGCTGTTCACCCACAAGATTTGTAAAACTCTTAGATGAAGAATTTGCTATGCAGGCAAGCTCATTGGGATCCGGATCCTGATTAAGTCCGCAATCCGCAAATAAAAAGGTTCCATCAGCTCCATACTTACAGTTTGGAACATCTAAAATAAAGAAACCTGAAACGATCTCCACTCCGGGAGCCGTTCTCAATATCTGAAGTGAGGGTCTTAACACGTCAGCCGTAGCATGACATGCACCGGCAACCATACCGTCTGCATCACCCATCTTAACCATCATAACACCAAAGGTCAGCCAATCCGAAAGAAGCTTTTCTTTTGCTGCTTCCAGAGTCATACCCTTTGCCTTTCTAAGCTCATAAAGATTCTCGGCATATGTGTCAAACTTATCTGTTTTTTCCGGATCTACTATAGTAACTTTATCAAGATCTATGTCCAGCCAATGGGCGCCTTCCATGATCTTTTCTTCCTTGCCCACAAATATGATGTCGGCAATTCCTTCCTTAATAACCTTTGCAGCAGCAACCAGCGTTCTCCTGTCATTAGTCTCAGGCATAACAATACGCTTAACGTCCTGCTTTGCTCTTTCCTTAATCTGATCTATAAATGCCATTTTGTAACCCCTTCCTAAAAGCGATCATATCACTCTTAAATTTTCTAATATAAATTATATCAAATTTACAAAAGTAAACAAGTAGTAATTGTTTTTATTATTATACAAAATATATGCTATACTATCCTAAAAGAGGACAGCTTCAATTAAAATTAAAGGAGTATTTTATGAGGATTGCCGCAGTGATCGCCGAATACAATCCCTTCCACAGGGGACATGCCTGGCAGCTTCAAAAAGCCAGAGAAATAACAAAGGCCGACAGTATTGTGGTCATAATGTCGGGAAATTTTGTTCAAAGAGGGGTTCCCGCTATAATCGACAAATACTCAAGGAGCAGGATGGCACTTGAAGAGGGGGCGGATCTGGTTCTTGAACTGCCCCTCTATTATTCTCTTTCAAGTATTGAAAATTATACAAGAGGGGCCGTAAGCCTTGCACATATGCTTGGGGCTGTGGATCATCTCTGCTTTGGGGCAGAGGATGCCGATATCCATAAGCTTACCGGGCTTGCCCTGCTTACCTTAAATGAAGATTCCGGTTTTCAGGAAGAACTCAAAAAAAATCTCAAGCTTGGACTAAACTACCCTTCTGCCCTGTCTTTAGCCCTTAAAGAGCTGGGTGCAGATGATGAAGCTGCCGATATAATGAAAAATCCCAACAATGCCCTGGGAATATATTATATCAGAGCTTTAAAAAGCCTTCACTCGGATATCGAGCCTTGTGCCATAAAACGTATAGTATCAGGCCATCATGAAAGAAATAAGGGCGCCTATTCTGCCACTGCTGTAAGACAGGAAATAGCCCTTAATAAAGAAAGCTTGTACGAGCTGGCTTCTTCAGTTCCGGAAAGCAGCCTGCAAATCCTTAATTCCAGGCTTAACAAGGGTTTTCCAATGGATGAAAACGATTTCTCACAGCTTTTATTTTATAAGCTCCATTCCCTCTACACTCTGGCGCTTCAGAAATACACTGACAGAGAGACAGCAAGAAAAAAAGCTCTTTCCGGCTACCTTGACGTAAATGAAGAGCTTTCATCCAAGATCCTTTCACGCTTCAGAGAAGCCTTAAGCTTTGAGGATCTGTGTTCTAAGCTTAAAAGTAAGGATCTGACTTATACCAGAATAAGCAGATGCCTTCTGCATATATTGCTGGATATCAAAAAAGAAAATATGGAGCTTTACTTAAAGGATGAGCACTACTATGCAAGAATACTGGGGCTTAACAAAAATGCCCATGAACTGCTTCATACCATAAAAGAACATTCTCTTGTTCCCATAATCAGTAAACTTGCGGACTACAAAAGAACCATCCTAAAGGATGAAGGAAAGCTTATGATCCAGGAGGACATTCAGGCAGCGGACCTTTATGAATTTACAGCCTGTCGAAAATATAACTGCCTTTTTCATAATGAATACTCCAAAGAGCTGGTAATTTACTAAATTCCCTGTCAGTTTTTGAAGGAATGAATGGGTGCCGGTATCCTTCCCTTACGATTTATAAAATCGGAACAGGAATAGTTATTCACCTTCATTATGGGTGCAGTTCCAAGAAGGCCTCCAAATTCCACACTGTCTCCAAGACCCTTACCTGACACCGGAATAACCCTTACTGCTGTGGTTTTTTGGTTTACCATTCCTATAGCCATTTCATCGGCAATGATACCGGATATACTGCTTGCCTTAGTATCTCCGGGGATAGCTATCATATCAAGTCCCACAGAGCATACACAGGTCATGGCTTCAAGCTTTTCTATGCTAAGGGCTCCGCATTCTGCCGCATTGATCATACCCTGATCCTCACTTACCGGAATAAAGGCTCCGCTTAATCCTCCCACATAGGAGGAGGCCATAACTCCACCCTTTTTCACCTGATCATTTAAAAGAGCAAGAGCTGCTGTTGTCCCCGGAGCTCCTGCATATTCAAGACCCATTTCGCAAAGTATATCTGCTACCGAATCTCCCACAGCAGGGGTAGGTGCCAGTGAAAGATCCACGATGCCAAAGGGAATTCCCAACCTTTCAGATGCCTCCTTTGCCACCAGCTGACCCACTCTTGTAACCTTAAAGGCTGTTTTCTTTATCGTTTCACAGAGGACTTCAAAGCTTTCACCCCTTACCTTGGAGATTGCCTTTCTGACAACCCCGGGGCCGCTGACTCCTACGTTTATAACCAGATCGCCCTCTGTAACACCGTGAAAGGCTCCTGCCATAAAAGGGTTATCATCCGGAGCGTTACAGAAGACTACAAGCTTGGCGCATCCTATTGAATCCGACTCAGCGGTCAGATCAGCCGTCTCCTTGATGATATTTCCCATCATTCTCACAGCATCCATATCTATCCCTGTTCTTGTGGAGCCAAGATTCACAGAGCTGCAGACCAGATTTGTAGCTGCAAGGGCCTTTGGAATAGACTTGATAAGAAGCCTGTCGCTTTCTGTCATCCCCTTGGAAACTAAAGCCGAAAAGCCTCCCAAAAAGTTCACTCCGACTTCTCTTGCTGCCTTATCAAGGATCATTGCGATCTCCACATAATCCTCCTCACTTTTACAGGCGCTTGCTCCCACAAGAGATATGGGAGTAACGGATATCCTCTTATTTACTATAGGGATGCCGAATTCCCTTTCTATTTCTCTTCCTGTGGACACCAGATCCCTGGCAGAAAGGGTTATTTTTTGATATATTTTTTCCTTTAATTTTTCAAGATCATCTGTGATACAGTCAAGAAGGCTTATTCCAAGAGTAATGGTCCTGACATCCAGATTTTCCTTGTCTATCATCTTATTTGTTTCGTTTACTTCATATATGCTGATCACTTAACCACCGCCTGTATTCTTATTAAATGAAAACTGTTTTTAGAGAAAATCAATTCTTAAATCCTATGCATGCTCTCAAAGATCTCTTCTCTCTGACATCTGATAACAACTCCTATCTCCTTGCCGATCTGTTCAAGCTCAGATGCAGTATCTTCAAATGCCTTAACCGACTCATTTATATCAACTATCATCATCATGTTAAAATAACCCTGTACGATGGTTTGTGAAATATCCAGAATATTTATCCTGTTACTTGCAAGATAAGTACAGACCTTTGCAATGATACCCACCGTATCCATTCCTACTACCGTAATTATGATCCTCTTCATTATTTCAATTATCCTTCCTTATTTAAGCAGCTTAAGAAATCCCATCATATCCTTCTTTATCTGCGTGATATTTTATTTAAACAGCTATAAGCTCAGATCTTTCCTGTCTTCCCGCCACACTTATATGAAAATCCTCCGGCTTGTAGGGGCACTTATCCATCATTATCTCAAGCCTTACAGTCTCATAGGCAAGCTCTGCCAGATTATTTTCCTTGCTCAGATGCCCTAACATTATTCTTTTGATATTGTCATGCAAAAGCTCACACAAAAGCCTGCCGCAGCTCTCATTTGACAGATGTCCCTTGTCTCCGAGTATCCTCTGCTTAAGAGCATAGGGATATTTTCCCACTGAGAGCATATTTACATCATGATTTGCCTCAATGAGGAGAGCCTCCACTCCAAAAAATGCATTGACAATATAGTCATCATACCTTCCAAGATCCGTAAGTACCCCAACTGAATGCTCATCCCCATGCTCATCCCCAAAAAGTCTGTAGGCAACAGGTTCCCTTGCATCATGGGATATCCTTACAGGGGCAATAGTAATATCTTCTATTCTAAACCTTTCATCAGCCCTTATAACATTAAAGAGTCCTGCGTCTATATCTCCCAATGCCTTTATATCTTTTACTGCTTCTATAGTTCCCTGACTTGCATAAATGGGAATGCCATACCTTCTTGCCATTATCCCAAGGCCGGCCACATGATCTGAATGTTCATGAGTTATTAGTATCCCGTGGATATCCTCAGGCTTTAAGCCCATTGAATTAAGGGCTTCCTCCACCTTCTTTTTACTGATCCCCACATCCACCAAAAGATGGGTGTGGTCACTGCCAACATAGATACAATTTCCACTGCTTCCGCTGGCTATGCTGCATAATTCCATATCTTCTTTCCCCTTATCCTCCTACTTTTTAGCCCAATATACTTCTATTTCATCACCCTCATTAAGGATCTGGGCATATTGAGCATTGACTCCGTTAACCTTAGTCACCACCATCTTGCCCTTGGGTTTTGACAGATCAAAATCATAAAACTCAAAAATATCCACAAATATATAATCCTTCTTCCCCCTGAGGGTTATATCATTTCCGTTTATCTTAACATTAAGCTCCATACCCACAGGATCCAGATTTTTTACTTCTCCTTCACCGGGGACAGAAAGAGCTGTAGCATCAGCAGCTGACCTGTCATTAAGCTCTCTTATGACATCTATTGGCTTTTCCGAAGTCTCTGCAGGCTTTATATCTGATTTCTCCTCAGGCTTTATATCTGACAGCCCGCCTTTCTCCTCACCGGCTATTTCCCCGGCTTTGTCCGCCTCTTCCTGACTTCTCTCCTCCTTCTCAGCCTTTCCATCCCCGAAGGCTGAATTTCTTGCAAGAAGGTTTCCGGCTTCTTCCTCTGCTATACTCTTTAAAAGGTTTTTCTTCTCTTCTTCTTTTTCATCCTGCTTTGCCTTTATTGTATCACCGGCCCTGAGTTCTATCCCTCCCTCAAGATTAGGTCTTACAATACCCTCCGGAGCCTTGGCATCTCCCGTCTGATAATCTATATCCTCATCATCTTCATCACCGTAACCATACTTGTCAACATCTGAAAGCTGAAGCTCCTCTAAAGTCCAGATGATGGAGAAATTATTGTATACCTTGTCATTTAGTGTGGCAAGTTTATTGTTAACAAATATATTCATATCCTGGGCAAGTATAACGTCCATAAAGGCAGCCACCTGCTCCACGGTATAAAAATCAAGCATCTTTATCTCATCATTGTTTTGTATATCATAATATCCTGACTGAAGCTCTCCGTTAACCTCTGCAAACTTGGGTAATTCAATATTAGTGCCGTTTACATTTACGGCTATCCTCTGATCAAAGCCCGGTACCTTTCCAAGCTCCAGATGCCCGTCTGCTCCTGCAGTAGACTCCACCACGGTAATCTTATCTCCGGCTCTTATCTCGGTGTTCATGTTGACCTCTTCACCGTTAAGCTTTATAACTGCAGGCTCACCCAACTGACCCTTGATCATATGAGCCTTTCCGTCAACAGTAAAATCAAGCTCCTTACCCCTCCTGGGGAATAAGCCTTCATTGGGGAAGCCTGCCTGAACGGCAGCATCCACAAGTAAAAGATGGCCATTATCATAAAGCTTTATTCTTTCACCGTTAAAATTAACAAAGATAAAATTATTCTTGGAATCGTAGAAATTAAGACAGATCCCTATAGGCGTAACAAAGAGAGGATCCAGATTTGGTTTCCCGTTCTGATAATCTATATCCTTTAAAACCTCTTCTCCTCTAAGAGCGCATCTTTGTTTGTCAATTCCATGCTCCTCTGCCAGAAACTGGGTAAAGGTGGGAAGCTTTCCACCTCCGCCAACCACAAATATGGCTGCCACAGGCTTGCCCCCGTTTAAATACTTTATCTTCTCGGAAATCTCTGAGGTCATGGTCCTTACCACAGGCTCTGTGATCTCCAAAACCTCCTTGGCAGTTATTTTTTGACTTATACCCATAATATCCTTATAGCTTATATTCTTTTTTTTCAGGGTAGAGGTTTTGATCTTCTCAGCAGTAGCGAAATCCACAAGACAATGCTTTGCTATCACCTCTGTCAATTCATCTCCTGCCATGGGGATCATTCCGTAGGCTATTATACTTCCATCTCTTGTTACACAGATATCCGATGTTCCCGCTCCCACATCTACCAAAGCTATATTCAGCATCCTGTACATAACCGGTATCGCCACATGCATTGCCGCAATAGGCTCCAGAGTAAGATTTGCAACCTGTAATCCGGCGTTTTCAACAGCCTTATATAAGCCATCCACAACCTCATCCGGCAGGAAGGTTGCAATAAGCTCTACAGCCGCCCTTTTTGCCAGATGCTGTTCCAAAGAGCTTATGGGATAATCATTCAGATAATAGTTGACTACCGTATAGCCCACACAATAAAACTTTGTATCTACCTTGTTTTCCTTTTGGAACTCCTCATAAGCCTTCTCCACACCTAACATGTCCAGGGAATATATAGTCTCATTATCAAGTACCGTTCCCTCGGCAAATTCCATATCAGCCCTTGTGGTTACCGTTTTAAGTACACGACCTGCGGCGGCTATGCATACTTCCTTCAGTTCGCCCTTTATCTGTTTTTCAAGCTCAGCTTTAACGGCCTTTATGGAATTACCCACCACTTCGATATTGTGTATCTGACCATCCAGCATAGATCTGGTCTCATGTTCTTTTACGCACTGGGCAACCACATGAAAGGTCTCATCGGTCATATAGCCTACTGTACCTACAAGACTTCTTGTTCCGATATCAAGTCCAAATACCAGTTGTCCGGGATTCTTACTGTTATCCACCTTAAGGATTCTCCAATCTTATCAATCTTAAACATTCAAGGATCTGCCTTTTTGTATCAGCCAGATCTCCACTGTTATCTATTACTCTCCTGCAATGAGCCCTGAAAACACTGTCCGGATTTTGGGACATCATTATCCCATCGATCTTTTCATCCGGGTAGCCTCTGCTCATTTTAAGCCTCTTACGTCTTATATCCTCTTTGGCATATATGTACCAAAGCTCCTTACATATCTTCTCATAGCCTTCCTCTATCAGTAAAGCAGCTTCTATTACAAAGAAATCAAACCTTCCATCTTCCTCTTCCCTTTTTATCTGCTTAAGTATGTAGTCCTTTACCCTGGGGTGTACTATCCCATTTACCTTTTCAAGAAGATCCTTACCCTTATCCGAAAATATGGCAGAAGACATCTTCCTTTTATCAATATTTCCTTCAGTATCAAGGATCCCTTCCCCCAAAAGCTCCAAAAGCTCCTTATAGCAGCTGCTTCCCTTTTCCTCTATCTTATGCGCCACCTCATCAGCCTTAAGAATACAGGCCTTGGATTCTTCAGCTATTATCCTTAAAACCTCAGACTTTCCCGAACCCACGCCTCCGGTTATTCCTATAATGATCATGCTATTTGGCCTCATACCAGTTATTACCCTCATTCATTTCAACAGTAAGTTTGACAGAAAGGCTTGCTGCATTCTCCATTTCCTCTTTAAGGATAGCTGCTACCCTATCCTTCTCCGAAATATCAGTTTCAAGTAAAAGCTCGTCATGAATCTGAAGAATAAGCTTTGAATTTAAGCCTTCCTTCTTAAGACGCTTTATGACTCTGATCATTGCAAGCTTCATAATATCCGCAGCCGTTCCCTGAATAGGGGCATTCATTGCCACCCTTTCCCCGAACTGTCTTCGCATGAAGTTTGATTCCTTAAGCTCCGGAACAGGCCTCTTCCTCTTATAAAGGGTTTCTGCATAACCCTTATTCCTGGCGCTTTCAACCAGTCCGTCCAAAAAAAGCTTTATCTTGGGAAAGCTTGAAAAATAGTTATCAATAAAGATTTTAGCTTCCTTAGCTGAAATCCCGATATCCTGACTGAGTCCGAAGGAGGACATTCCGTATATGATCCCGAAATTTACAGCCTTGGCATTTCTCCTTTGAAGATCACTTACCTCATCAAAGGGAACATTAAAGACCCTTGAGGCAGTCATTCTATGTATATCAAGTCCCTCTCTGAAGGCTTCTATAAGCACCTCATCCTGAGACATATGGGCTAATATACGAAGCTCGATCTGGGAGTAATCCGCATCCAGAAAAAGGCAGCCTTCTTTTGGAACAAAGGCCTTTCTGATCATTCTGCCCTGTTCCATCCTGACAGGTATATTCTGAAGATTTGGATCTGTGGAGCTGATCCTTCCCGTAGCTGTTATGGTCTGATGGAACCTTGATCTTATCCTGTCATCGGGATCTATGCAGGTAAGTAAACCATCTGCATAGGTGGACTTCAGCTTTGCAAGCCCCCTGTAGTCAAGAACTTTTCTTACAAAAGGATGATCCACAGCCAGCTTTTCCAAAACATCAGCTGCGGTGGAATAACCTGTCTTTGTCTTCTTCCCCCCGGGAAGCTTCATTTTATCAAAGAGGATCTCTCCCAGCTGCTTGGGGGAATTGATATTAAAATCCACTCCTGCCTCCTCAAGTATCTGCTTTTCAAGATCGGCGATCTGAGAAGAAAGCTTTTTACCGTACTCTTTAAGCTCCGAAGGTATAACAGCTATGCCGTTTTTTTCCATCTCATAAAGACAGATGGTAAGAGGCATTTCTATTTCCTTAAATAATGACAGGCAGTCAAATTTTTCAAGCTTTTTTAAAAGAGCTCCCCCGGCATTATAGGACACAAATGCTGTCTTTGCAGCATACTCTGCAAAGAGCTCCTTATTATTCAAATATGCATCCACTATATCAGACTTATCAAAAAGCTCCTTATAGCTTTGGATAGTCATTTCGTTTTCTACGGCGACATCATCGATTTCATAGTCGCTTTTTAAGGGATTCAGGAGATAGGAGGCAAGCTTTGTATCAAAATAAGATGAGATCTTATCAAAATCAGCAAACTCCTCACATACATGATATAGCTCCTTTATGCCAAAGCTGATAAGAGCATGGGCTTCATCCCTGCTTTCTGCAATATCTTTTAGTCCTTTTAAAAGGACAGCTTCATCTATTCCCTCAACCAGCATTCCCGATACCGGAAAATAGTAGGCTCTGCTGCTTTCAAAACAGAGGGCAAGACCCTTAAGTCCCTCCCTGCAATAGCATTGAAGAGCCATCTTTTCCGCTTTAAGGCCTTCCTCAATAAGGTCCTTTGCCCTTGCTTCATCACTTACAAGCTCCCAATGAAGCTCAATATTATCCTTTTCCTCCTTAGGCCCTTCAAATCTTAAAAGAATGGTCTTAAAACCAAGCTTTTTTATGATATCGTAGGCTTCCCCGGTATACATATATCTGATCTCTTCAAAGCTTCTGTCTATTGGGGCATCGGTATCTATTGTAGCAAGAGTTTTACTCAAAACCGCAAGCTCAAAATTCTCCTCAAGGGACTCTCTTATGCTCTTCTTGCTTATCTCACCAAGATGCTCCTTAAGATTTTCTATATTTCCATACTCCTGTATAAGCATGCTTGCGGTCTTCTCACCGATCTTCGGGACTCCCGGTATGTTATCGGAGCTATCCCCCATAAGAGCCTTTAATTCTATTATCTGATATGGCTCTATGCCATATTTTTCTATCACATCCTTCGTATGATAATCCTCGACCTCGGTCTTTCCCCCCTTAGTCTTAGGAATTCTTATCTTTATCTTATCTGTGGCTATTTGAAGGAGATCCCTGTCACCTGATACCAAAGAGACCTCCATTCCCTGTCTTTCGGCTTCCTTTGCCAGAGTTCCAAGGATATCATCAGCCTCATAGCCCTCCTTCTCGACTATCTTTATCTGCATAGCCTTAAGAAGCTCCTTAAGGACCGGAAGCTGTTCTCTCAGTTCATCCGGCATCCCCTTCCTTGTACCTTTATATTCCGGATACATTAAATGACGGAAGGTAGGTGCCTTAAGATCAAAGGCTATGACAAGATGGTCCGGTTTTTCCTCATCCAGGAATTTAAACATTATATTTAAAAAGCCATATATGGCATTGGTATGAAATCCTTCCCCATTGGTAAGCATTGGCACACCAAAAAACGCTCTGTTTATTATACTGTTACCATCAATAAGAACAAGCTTTTTACTCATAAATCACTTTTCCATTCATAAATCTTAATTGTGGTGATCACCATATCGCCGGCCTGACTTACATAATTGCCATCCAGACCAGCAAAGACAATATACTGAGACTTGCCAAAACCAAAATAGACCTGCGAATCATATCCACTGTTACGTGCATGGAATAGCACTGCTTCATGACCTTTATCTTATCCACAAGCTCTGAATAAAGATCAAAAGATCCTCCGTTCTCAAGCCTTACAATAGCCTCCTTCACAAGAAAGCTGGTTTCCATTTCCTCCAGACAGCTACTGCACTCATCTATATGTTTAAGAAATTCACCCAGTTCATCCCCTGCCAGTTTATCATCTATAAACAAGGGAATATACTTATCCATTTCACTGCAATTCATTCTCTTCCCCGGATTTTTGACATAATTTTACACATACACTGTATAATATACACCAAATATTGTGTTTTAACAAGTATGAAACCACTATAGGGCAGAGTGAAATTCTAAGCTTGAATATTAGATAAAACTATGTTAAAATAACTTGCGATGTTTAAGAGAAGCCGGCGTGTCGGAATTGGCAGACGAGGCAGACTCAAAATCTGTTTTCCGCAAGGAAGTGCGGGTTCAAGTCCCGCCGCCGGCATAAACGCAAATCCTAGTGTTTTAGGCTCAAATGCTGATAAATACTAGGATTTTTTATGTTTTTTATCAACAAAAACTTGTAGGATTAAAGGTTTTATTTATAATAAATTTCCCCAAAATTGCACCAAGATTTCACCAAATAAAAAGAGAGGTTTTACCCTCTCTTTTTTATTTAGAATCCACTATCATATAAAATCCTTGTCCAATAAACTAATACTTGAATTTATTGACCTCCTGATCAAGATATTTAGCTATCTGGGAATTTTCATTAACCACATTCTTATTAAGCTTCATATTATCGGACATATCCTGGATAGAGGAAGCTACATCGCTTATACCCTTAGCACTTTCATCCACCGCAGTTCCCACATCACTCATGGCAGTGGCAACACTGTTAATGGAATCCTCAATATGCCTGGAGGCTCCTTCAACATCATAAAGGATCCTTGATATATTCTCAGAATCTTTTTCGTACTGGCGTCCTGTTTCTATCATCTTTTCATATCCGCCAACTGTTTTTTCTCTTACAAAGCTAACCATCTTTGAAGATTCATCCGCCAGCTCATGAACATTTGCTATAACATCCGAGCTTATTCCCTGGATCTTCCTTGCCACATCTGCAGAATCTTCAGCTAAGGAGTTGATCTCCTCCGCAACCACAGCAAAACCTCTGCCATGCTCTCCGGCTCTTGCTGCTTCAATACTTGCATTAAGAGATAAGAGGTTTGTCTGACTTGCGATCTCAAGTATGGTTTCTGTCAGGGTGCTTATATTTTCAACTGCTTTTGACTTTTCAATCTTCTCATTAAGAGTAACTGCCATTTCATCGGCAATGGTTCTGGCATTATCAGCCTCTGCCTCTGCTCCCTTAACAAGATCTAAGGCCCTGGTCTCCATGCCCTTAGCATAATCTCTTCCTTCTTTTACATCATTATACATTCCCGATACTTCATCTCTGACCTGATCTGTAGACTCTTTAACCTGAGAAAGACTGGCACTGGTTTCCTCCATGGCCGCGCTCATCTCTTCCATGGTTGCCGACACATTTTCTATCTCATCATTGGTTTTTACGGTAGTATCAAGTGCCGTTTCAACGGACCCCGACAGATTTTTGGAATTATCGGAAATGCTTACCACAACATGTCTGATATATTCAAGAAGATTATTTATATTATCAGCAATATCCGTAACCTCATTGTTACCGCTTATCTCTATCTTCTGAGTCAGATCGCCATCATTACTTACAAGATCATATACCTTCTTATTAACCTTATTTAATCCTTTTGCTATTGTATTTGCCAGCAATATGGACACAATTACGGATACTATAAGCATGATCAGGCTTATGTATGCTATCTTCTTTATTATCCCGTCAAGCGACTGCTTTATTGCATCTGCGTTATAATCCATTCCCAATACTGCCACTACATTCCCTTTATTATCATGAATAGGAGCATAGGCGGTGATATAGTGAGAACCCGAAGCATCCACTTCAATCTTACCTGTTATATAGCCATTACTTTCCTTAGCCTCCTTTGCCTCTTCAACAAATTCAGGCTCTACCTCATCTCCTATCGATGTTCCGGAAATATCCGTAAGATATACCATGGAGCCATCCCTTTCGCCTATGGTATAAATGCTGTTGGCATTGGTCTGGGCGGATATCTTTTCAAGTATTTCTTTGACCACTATATTGGCATAGCTTTCATCCGATCCCTTTTCAAGGAGATTCAGAAGATTTCCGTTGATCTCATCAGCTGATATCTGCACTATTGCAAGGGTATCCGCTGACACCTGATCCACATAGGATTTATATACAAAATTATATATTACAACACTTAGAACAAGGCATATTAAAATATTAACAAGAACACTACCAACAATTATCTTATTTCTTATGGAGAATCTTATTCCCTTTTTATTTATACTGTTTTTACCTTCTTTGTCATCTTTTCCTTCTTTGCTCATAGCAGCTTAACCTACCTTCTCCCTAACATTTTATTCAGCATTTAACGAATCAACTATCGCCTGTGATTTTAATACTCCGCCGGCAGCCTCATATTCTTTATAGGCTTCCTCAATATCCATATCCTCAACCACCACTTTTTTCAGCAGTTCGGTCTTTAATTCTGTAATTTCATCATTATATTCGGCAAAAGCATCTGTACTGTATGGCAGATCCACCATAACCGAGTTCTCCTGAAATTTCTTTAAGGCGGACTTGACCTCCTCAGAGGTTTTTGACTCTCCGGGATCATTTGCTATTGGCACCAAAGCCAGCAAATGATCGATATGATTTTTGGAAAAATCGTCCTTTATCGGAGAATAACTCCAATTTGCTTCGACTTCACCCCCGTCTAACATTGTTTCAAGAAAATACTTATAAACTCCCCGGGGATTCTTGCACTTTGAAGTAATACACCATACCGGTGCCACCCTTTCAACATATTTGGAGGTCTCTTCGATAGGTTCCAGAGCCACAATTTCTCCATTTACCCCTGCTTCTTCGAGTTTACTCTTTAAAGTACCTGCCCAGGTACCTGCCCAATAGGTAAAAACTCCGTAATCATTGGCATAATATTTGTCCCTGCAGTCTCCTGTGCCATTGCTTGCGATATCTTTATCTATATATCCGGCCTTATATGCCTCCTTCAGTCTTAGCATGGCGGATTTCATTGAATCCTCTAAAAAGCCGTCAGACCAGCTTCCGTCTTCTTTCCTGTAAAAGGAAGGATAGGCATCCTGATAAAACTCCGGGAGATAATTAACGTAAGGTGATTCACCATTCATAAGACCTGCTGCTGACACTCCATAAGTATCTCCCTCAATACCATTGCCGTCCGGATCTTTTTCGGTAAATGCTTTTAGCATCTCCATATATTCATTATAGTTTTTGGGAGCATCCATCCCCACATTGTCAAGCCAGGCTTTTTTCACATAGGTAATGCAGCCGTTTCCTCTTGTGGGTGTTATTCCGTACAGTTTACCGTTTAATCTTATAGCATCTATCAAAGACTCATTTCCGGCATCCTTGATCTTTTTCTCAAGATCCGATCCCTGATAATACTGGCTTATATCTGCCAAAAGATCCATTGCCGCATACTTTGTGTAGTAGGTGGCGCTCAGAAGTACCACATCCGGCAGCTCATTTCCTTCAAAAGCAGCCTGAACCTCATCATAATATACATCATGCTCCGGTTGTATGATCTCGAGCTCAACTCCGGTGAGTTCCTCCCATTTCTTTTCAAACTCATCCCTTCCGTTTTCCACATTAAGCAGGGTGCCATCAACCATCATTGTGATCTTTTCAGGCTTTTTCACTTCAGCTGATGCGGCATTTTTCACCTCAAGATCCGGAATCTTACCGGTATCGGAATCGGTTTTCTTGTTACACCCCCCAAGAAAAGTTCCGCATAACAGGGCAAATGTAATAACAAATGCCAACCTTCTCATTTATATACCTCCTGTTTCTATCAGAAAGTCTTTTTCTTTCCGAATTTTATTTATCTTTAAAAAGGCCGGAAAACTCCGGGAAGCAGTCAAAGGTGGCAAAATAATCCTTTGGTGCTTCTGCCCTTCTTATAAGATCATAGCTGCCATCTTCCCTAAGAAGTATTTCCGCGCATTTAAGCTTTCCATTATAGTTATAGCCCATAGCATATCCATGGGCACCTGCATCATGTATAAATAAAAGATCACCCATATCTACCTTGGGAAGAAGTCTGTCAATCGCAAATTTATCATTGTTTTCACATAAGGAGCCCGTAATATCATACTTTTCGGTTAAAGCCTTCCCTTCCTTACCAAGAACGGTAATATGGTGATAGGCTCCATACATTGCCGGTCTCATAAGATTAACTGCACAGGCGTCAACTCCTATATACTCCTTATATATATGCTTTTCATGTATAGCTCTTGTTACAAGGGCACCTATAGGACCCGTAACAAATCTTCCCATCTCGGTATATAAAGATATATCCCCCATATCCTCCGGGATAAGGATCTCTTCAAACTTTTTCTGTACCTCCTTACCTATAATACCTATATCATTGGCACTCTGGTCAGGTCTGTATGGGATTCCCACTCCTCCGGATAAATTTATAAAGGAGAGCTTAACCCCTGTCTTTTCTCTTATCTTAATGGCAAGATCAAAGAGTATCCCCGCAAGCTTTGGATAGTACTCATTTGTTACCGTGTTGCTGGCCAGAAAAGCATGTAAGCCAAACTCCTCTACCCCTCTGTCCTTAAGCATTTCATATGCCTCATAAAGCTGCTCCTCGGTCATACCATACTTGGAATCCCCGGGATTATCCATTATACCATTACTAAGCTGAAACAAACCTCCCGGATTAAATCTTACAGACATCTTTTTAGGTAAATGACCCAGTAATTCCTCAATACGGTCTATATGAGTTATATCATCCACGTTTATTGTAGCACCCAGCTTTCCCGCTAAAATATAATCCTCATCCGGGGTATCATTTGATGAAAACATTATATCGCTTCCAATGATCCCCAACTCTTTCGAAAGCATCAGCTCTGTATATGATGAGCAGTCACAGCCAAAGCCATACTCCTTCATTATCCTTATCAGAAAAGGATTTGGACAAGCCTTCACGGCAAAATATTCCTTATAGCCTTTATTCCATGAAAAGGCATTCTTAATTGCTTCAAGGTTTTCTCTCAAACCCTTTTCATCATAAAGAATAAAAGGTGTAGGATATTTTTTTGCTATTTCTTCTGCTTTTTCTCTGGTTACAAATACTGGTTTTTCCATAATAATCTCCTCTTTGATCAGTTTATAAATCCTTCTACTCCTCTTTTTGAACCATCAGAAGTAAGATTAGAAGACTCATCCTCGGATTTTGCTATTATATATTGTCCTTTTACTCCTGAATCTTCATTACTTGATTTCTGTGCTATACCATTTTCGGCTGTATAAGAATACTTAGCAGAACCTCCCTTTTTAAGAGTACCCGTAAGCACCATCTTACCGTCTTCAAGGCCATCCTTATAGTTCCCAATTATTACCTGTTTTGTCATCCCCGAACTGCTGACTTTATCTGCATAATAATTTATTGTACAGCTGCCTGTCCCATTGGGTTTATCATTATCCCAGTTTCCTTCATATATGAAGGAACCGAGAGCGGAGCTGTCTGAATAAAAAGCTCTTATCCAAAGCCCCTTACCCTGCCTTTTGTCATTATCAAAATCTCCATAGTAATAGTAGCCATCCTGGTAGACTCCTATACCCTTTCCTATCTTCTTGCCCGAATCATCTTTATCTCCGTAGTAGAAACAGATGCCTGATCCCACAGCCTCATCTGCCATTTCCATATAAGCCTCCTCCCTTAGAGCAGACTTAATGGCATCCTGATCTCCGGATATGAATACCGGCAAAAGCTTTTCCAAAAGATCGTTATGTTCTGCCTCGATAGCAGCCTTTTCAGCCTCTTCTCTGGCCTTTTCCTCTTCCTCTTCCTTAATTCTCGCACGCTCTATTTCTATATTGTCGATCTTGATCTTCATATTGGCATCTTCTGTTGCTTCATATCCCTTATTCAGGGTCTCAAGCACCAGATCCTCATCAGCCCTTTCTTCATAAATGTTGGCTATACCCCAATATGCGCTTTTATTTTCCGAATTATATACTATGGCATGCTCGTAGGCGCTGATAGCATCATCCCCTGTTCCAAAGGTTCCCCCCATTAAAACATAAGCCCTTGAGATAGCTTCTTTTATCTCCTGCCTTTCCGGATCAAGGTCCAGAGCCTGGTCGTACTCTTCTATCGCCCCCTCATAGTCTCCATTGTCCAGCTTCTCATTGCCGGCAAGAATAAATGCAGCCACCTTATTTGCTTCAGAATGATACGATACCATATAGTATACTAAATAGCATATGATCCCGGCCACCATCAGGATCACAATGGCCATTACTATCTTTAAAAGATTTTTATTTTCCTTGTCCATTTTCTATACCTTAAATATCCTCAATCTGCCAATCTATCGGGTCAAGACCCTTTTGACACAGGAATTCATTTGCCTTACTAAAGTGTTTACATCCAAAAAAGCCTCTGTAAGCAGATAAGGGGCTGGGATGTGGAGCTTTTAAAATAAGATGATCTTTATTATTTAATTTCTCACCCTTTGTCTGAGCCGGTCTCCCCCAAAGCATAAATACTATGGGTCTGTCCTCTCTGTTTAAAATATCTATAACTGCATCAGTAAACTCCTCCCAGCCTATCCCTCTGTGGGAATTGGCCTGGTGAGCCCTTACCGTAAGAACATTGTTCAAAAGCAAAACACCTTGTCTTGCCCATTTCTCCAAGTATCCGTTATTTGGGATCTTTAATCCAAGATCATCAGAGAGCTCTTTATAAATATTAACAAGAGAAGGAGGAATTTCAACACCCTTTCTGACTGAAAAGCACAGGCCATGGGCCTGACCCGGTTCATGATAGGGATCCTGGCCTATAATAACAACCTTAACATCCTTTAAGGGAGTAAAGTCAAAGGCGCTGAAAAGATCTTTACTTTCAGGATATATGACTCTTGTTTTATATTCTTCTTTAAGCTTTTCATATAGCTTTAAATAATAAGGCTTGGAAAACTCCGGGCTTAAAGCTTCCTTCCAATCATTAGTTATAGCAGCCATCAGTAATCTCTCCTAACCTCTATTCCCTTATTGGCCAGATAGTCCTTAAGATCGTTTATCTCAAGCTCCTTAAAGTGAAATAATGAGGCTGCCAGGGCTGCATCCGCCTTTCCACTTGTAAAAACATCATAGAAATGCTCCATGTTTCCGGCACCTCCCGATGCAATAACCGGTATATCCACCAGCTCGGATATGATCCTTGTCAGCTCCAGGTCATATCCGGATTTAGTACCGTCTTTATCCATACTGGTAAGAAGGATCTCTCCCGCACCTGATTTAAAGCCTTTAAGAGCCCACTCGATTGCATCTAAACCGGTATCGATCCTTCCACCATTTTTATACACATTCCAACCGCTTTTATCAGCCCGTTTTCTGGCATCAATTGCAAGTACCACACACTGGCTTCCAAATTTATCAGCGGCTCTGCTTATAAGAGTTGGATCGTTTATTGCCGAAGAATTAATGGAAACCTTATCGGCACCCTCTCTTAGTATATTCTTAAAATCCTCAATGCTTCTGATACCGCCTCCCACAGTAAAGGGTATAAAGACCTTTTCCGCAACCGCTCTTACCATATCAACTACGGTATTTCTTGCATCTGATGAAGCGGTTATATCTAAAAAGACCAGCTCATCGGCTCCTGCCTTATCATAAGCCTTGGCTATTTCCACAGGATCACCGGCATCTCTTAAATTAACAAAATTTACTCCCTTTACCACTCTTCCGTCATGGACATCAAGACAGGGAATTATCCTTTTTGTATACATTTATGTCATATCCTTCCGGGAACTATAATTCCACAAAATTTTTCAGCATCAAAAGACCCTTTTCAGAACTCTTTTCAGGATGGAACTGACAGGCAAATATATTATCCTTTTCAACCGATGCGTCAATTGAAACATTGTAGTTTGTACTTGCTGTGACTATATCCCGATCCTCAGCCTCAAGGTAATAGCTGTGTACAAAGTAAACATAGCTTCCGTTTTTTACTCCCTTGAACAAGCGGCTCCCTTCTTTGATCTCCAGGGAATTCCATCCCATATGGGGTATTTTGACATATTCTCCCTTAGGAATCCTTTTTATATGTCCCTTTAGAAGAGAAAGTCCTTTAACTCCCGGTGTTTCCTCGCTGTCCTCAAACAAAAGCTGTAAGCCAAGACAGATGCCTAACAGAGCTTTTCCTTCCCCGGCCTGTCTTCTTATGATCTCCGTAAGTCCGTAGCCATTAAGTCTTTCCATGGCATTACCAAAGGATCCCACTCCCGGAAGTATCATTTTGTCTGCGCTTAAAAGCTTTTGATGATCTCTCGTAAGGAGGTAATCAACCTTCAAAAGATCAAGGGCTTTCATAACACTTTTTATATTCCCTGCATCATAATCAATTATTGCGATCATTTAATATTTGTAATCTCCGATTCCTCTTTGTCAATGACTTCATTATTTGTAAATGCCTCCACCGGCGAATTATTCAAAGGCTCCTCTCCCGTTTGATCGGGAACCCCTTCAACATAACGACGCAAGGTGTCCGTATACTCTGCACTGTCTCTGATCATAAGCCACTCTCTTGCCTTATCTATGCTTACATTAAAGCTCTTTTGCAGGGCATTTATTACCTGTTGCGACAAAAGGTTATATCTGTCAGCTTCACCGTATTGCTGGGCTGCACCATAATCCCTGTCTATAACCTCTACAGACTGCACAAGGGCATTTAAAGCTTCAAGCTTCATTCCCAAAGCCATATAGTTTTCGTAAGACTGATATCTCCTTGCCACTCTGTATAATACAAGGTTTTTTTCATAAAGCTCCTGTTCTTCCTCAGAAAGGCTATGGCCTGTAAGAGCCAGAAAGGTCTCCCCATATTCATTTTTATCAAATGAGTTTCTGGCCTTCTTCATATCCAAAGTAGCCGGAATGATATAAACCATTATCCCGATGAAAACTCCCATAGATACACACATAAAGAAGGTTAAAAATATCTTTCCCTTAGGGATCTTTACAACCGGACTGTCATTGATGAATACTGAGAGTCCACCCGGTTTTTTAGGTCCCTTGGGCTTCTTTGGCTTTGGTTGTTTCTTTGGCTTTGGCGGCTTTTTCGGCTTAGGCTTCTTGGCTTTCTTTTTCTTTTCCTTCTTCTTTTTAGGAGCTGCCTTTTCCTCACCTTCACCTAATTCATTAAGGATCTTTTCATTATCAGCTGCGCCTTCGACTGCTTTATCTACCGCGCTTTCCTCGGCAAACTTACCGCCCTCCTCATCTTCGTCAACCTCTTCGGTAATGAAGCTTATAAGTCTCGCAATAAGGCCTTTTTTCTTTGTCTGCTTTTTCTTATACTCATCCTGAGATATTCCCAGCTTTTCAAGAGCCGCAATATCTTCCGGTGAAAGCTCATCAGGCTTTTCCTCAGGGCTTTCAACTCCGTTTTTCTTATTTTCCCTGGCTTCTAACTTCTTTTGTTTTTTCTCTTCTCTTTCTTTCCTCTTCTTTTCTTTTGCTGCTGCCTTTAAAGCCTTTTTTTGAGCTCTCAGGGCTTTACGTCTTTCTGAGGGAGTCATAGCAGCCAGCTCTTCAACAGTGTACTCCTTATAGGGAATATCCTTGCTGCTCTTTCCCTCAGCCCCGGCAGCATCATCTGATTCTAAAGCATCAAGCTCGGCACCAATAGAGTCGCTTACTGCTTCATGATTTTCATCCTTCTCTAAAAGTTCACCGATCTCAGCTGCGTCTTCGTCATCTGTCATTTCCGAAAGGATATCAGTAATATCCGATCCCTCTATATCTCTTAAATCTCCCTCTTCGGGGTTTGGCTCCCCCGCAGCTTCTGCCAAAAGTCTTTCTATTTCATCCTGTCCTAAAGAATCGTCGGATACATCAACATTTGAACCCTTATCAATTTCATCTGCATTAAGGGCTTCTGAATTATTCTCCTCTGCTCCTTCCTCACTATCGCCGCTTCCTGCACTATTATCTGACATTCCGGCTGCTGTATTTTCACTTGTTGGATCTCCTAAAGTGTCAAGAGAATTAAGCAGATCTTCCAGTTCCCCGTCATTTAGCATAGATTCCGGAATTTCCTCCATGTTAGGTATATCATCCTGGGGTGGATTATCTCCCGTCTGGTCTGAAGCTTCATTATCAAGCTTATCCTCTGCTTCCGCCTTTTCAGCTTCCATATCAGCTTCGCTAGAGCTTTGGGCATCTTCTTTCGGTATATCCGGATCCATTCCCAGAGGCATATCAAAGTCAAGCCCCTCCGGTTTTTCAAAATCCAAGCCTTCCATCATAGCGGTATTTGATCCTTCTGATAATTTAAAATCTATTTCTTCAGAGCCCGCTTCTGCCCCTGCTTCCTCTGCTCCTTCAGCAGCAGGCTCTATGTCCATTCCTTCAGGCATATCTAAGTTCATAGACTCAG
Source organism: Lachnospiraceae bacterium (assembly GCA_024680675.1). GTDB lineage: Bacteria > Bacillota > Clostridia > Lachnospirales > Lachnospiraceae > UBA2868. Next base: position 134,053 of record JAILBX010000165.1, read on the forward strand.
GTATTTCTGAATCTGTTCCTTCGGGCATGTCAAAGTTAAGCCCCTCCGGCATCTCAAAGTCTAAGCCTTCAGGCTTCTCAAAATCCATGGCTTCATTGGCTGCCCCTGCTTCCTCTGCTCCCTCAGCAGCAGGCTCTATGTCCATTCCTTCAGGCATATCAAAATTCATAGACTCGGGTATTTCTGAATCTGTTCCTTCGGGCATATCAAAGTTGAGCCCCTCCGGCATCTCGAAGTCTAAACCTTCAGGCTTTTCAAAATCCAGGGCTTCATTGGCTTCCCCTGTTTCTTCTGCGCTTTCAGCAGCAGGCTCTATGTCCATTCCTTCGGGCATGTCAAAGTTAAGCCCCTCCGGCATCTCAAAATCTAAGCCTTCAGGCTTTTCAAAATCCAAGCTCTCCGAAACTTCCCCTGCTTCCTCTGTTCCTTCAGCAGCGGGCTCTATATCCATTCCTTCGGGCATATCTAAGTTCATACCTTCAGAAATGCCTGAGTCTATGAATTTTGACATGCCTGAAGGAACAGATTCAGAAATACCCGAGTCTATGAATTTTGATATGCCTGAAGGTATGAACTTCGATATGCCTGAGGGAATGGATATAGAGCCTTCTGCTGAAAGCACAGAAGAAACAGGGGCAGCCAATGAAGCCCTGGATTTTGAAAAGCCTGAAGGTTTAGACTTCGAGATGCCGGAGGGGCTTAACTTTGATATGCCTGAAGGAACAGATTCAGAAATGCCTGAGTCTATGAGCTTAGATATGCCCGAAGGAATGGATATAGAGCCCGCTGCTGAAGGAACAGAGGACGCAGGGGAAGTTTCGGAAGGCTTGGATTTTGAAAAGCCTGAAGGTTTAGATTTTGAAATGCCGGAGGGGCTTAACTTCGACTTGCCCGAAGGAATGGACATAGAGCCCGCTGCTGAAAGCACAGAAGAAGCAGGGGCAGTTTCGGCAGGCTTGGATTTTGAAAAGCCTGAAGGCTTAGATTTTGAGATGCCGGAGGGGCTTAACTTTGACATGCCCGAAGGAATGGACATAGAGCCTGCTGCTGAAAGTACAGAAGAAACAGGGGCAGCCAATGAAGCCCTGGATTTTGAAAAGCCTGAAGGCTTAGACTTCGAGATGCCGGAGGGGCTCAACTTAGATATGCCCGAAGGAACAGATTCAGAAATACCCGAGTCTATGAATTTTGATATGTCTGAAGGTATGAACTTCGACTTGCCCGAAGGAATGGACATAGAGCCTGCTGCTGAAGGAGCAGAGGACGCAGGGGAAGTTTCGGAAG
>JAILBX010000185.1 GCA_024680675.1 Lachnospiraceae bacterium
GGAGGTACGGATAATCATCTTATGCTCTTAGATCTAAGACCCCAGGGACTTACAGGTAAGGAAATAGAAAAGCTTTTAGATGCAGCCTTTATAACTGCCAACAAGAACACTGTTCCAAATGACCCCCAGAAGCCTTTCGTAACAAGCGGAATAAGGCTTGGAACCCCTGCTGTTACCTCAAGGGGTATGAATACAGCTGATATGGATAAGATAGCAGAGGCTATAGCTTTGGTTGTAAAGGAAAAGGAAAACGGAGTTGAAAAGGCCAGAGGTATAGTTAAGGAATTAACGGATAAGTATCCTTTGGTACAGTAGGAGACAGAAGTGGAAGAAAACCGGAAGCCGGTAATAAGGGTGAAAGACCTGAAAAAAATCTACAGGATCGGAGAGAATAGGGTGAAGGCCTTAAACGGGCTGGATCTGACTATCAACAAGGGTGAGTTCTGCTCTATAGTAGGAACCTCGGGTTCCGGTAAGTCAACTCTTCTAAACATGCTTGCCGGGCTTGAAAAGCCAACAAAAGGTGAGATAATAATTGCCGGAAGGCATCTGGAAAACATGAGTGAATCTATGCTGGTTGATTTTAGGAGAGAGCATGTGGGCTTTATATTTCAGGCTTATAACCTCATACCTACTCTGGATGCAGTTGAAAACGTGGCCCTTCCCCTTACCTTTAGAGGAATGAGCAGAGCCATGAGGAAAAAGCTGGCGGTGAAGGCCTTAAAGGATGTGGGTCTTTCAAAATATATGGATCACAGACCCACACAGATGTCCGGAGGTCAGCAGCAAAGGGTGGGGATAGCCAGGGCTTTGGTTTTGAATCCGGAAATAATATTTGCGGACGAGCCCACCGGAAATCTGGATTCAAATACATCAGAAGAAGTAATGGCACTTATGAGAAGGGTGGTTATAGAAAAAAATCAGACTCTCATTATGGTAACGCATGATGATCATCTTGCCACCTACTCAGATAAGGTATTTCGTATATTGGACGGACGGATAGTAAGTATTGAAGACAGAAGAGCAGAGTCGTTCGATGACAGGAAGGCAGATACTTCTTTAGAGGATTAGATTTATGTTTATGAAAGCTTTTAATAATATATTGAGGATGAATTTATCAATATTTCTGATAGCTGCTATCTTCTGCAGCTCTTTTTGGCTTTCTCTTAAAAGTCTGAACCAAGAAGAGGTTTTTGCCGGTGATTTTGCAGTGGCGCCTTCTGTTGTAACTTCAAACAATGTAAGCACTTCGGCTGCAACATCATCCTCTGCCACAAGCAGTTCCCAGTCTACAAGTTCTCAAAGCTCAACTTCATCGACTGCTTCCTCAGGGGGCAGTCATATTTCAACAGAAACAGGTGCAACGACTTCAGGCAGTTCAGAAGGAAGTACAAACTCTTCAGGAGTTTATTCTTCTTCAGAGTATATTAAACCCGGTAATTACTGGGCCACACCGATATGTAATCATGGGCAGCCTGTTATCATAGCTCTCCCTATTGTGAATATGACTCCCTACAATATAACCAATGTGGTTGTTACTCCTATGATAAGTAATAAATCGGATACATGGCCATTTGAAATAAATGCTTCAAACTATACCATATCCTTCGATACCCTTCTTGGTTCCAGAGTTCAGCCTGACATAAACGAGAGAACAAAATATCTATACTGGACCTTTATGACCAGAGACGATATTCTTAACGGATACTATCCCATAAAATTTGAAGTTCTGTACATGGATGAGGTGTGTAATCAGGGGTCGGCTGTTTTGTCTACCTATGTTCAGTGTGTGGGAAAGCCTGATGCCGGAAATATAAATACGGATGAAAGTCTTGCCACATCCACACCCAGGATAATCGTTACAGGCTTTGAGACCAATCCTGCAAATGTATATGCCGGTTCGGAATTTGATCTTATGATACATTTGAAGAATACATCTCAGGAGACTGAGGTATCAAATCTTGAGGTGGATCTTACGGCTACCGTCGAGGGAAAGGATCAGAATTCTTCCTATTCGGCCTTCCTTCCAACATCAGGCTCCAACACTGCTTATTTTTCCAGTATTCCCATAGGGGGGACTGCGGATATAAAAATGAGGTTTACGGCCAAGGCTGATCTGGCTCAAAAGCCCTATGTAATGAAGCTGGCAATGAAATACGAGGATAAGAAAAACAATCCCTATACCGGAGAAGCCAGCGTTTCTGTTCCCATAATGCAGGATTCCAGGTTTGAAATAAGCTCCATTGAAATGACTCCGTCCAACATAAACGTGGGGGGTCAGGCAAATGCCATGTTTAATGTATATAATACAGGAAAGACAACCTTATATAATGTTAAGATACAGTTTAATGGAGATAATATATCGGGAGGAGACGCCTTTATAGGGAATCTTGAATCCGGAGCAACAGGCTCTGTCGACACTATGATCACCGGTGATGCACCATCAGAGGGTGAGGGAGAGCTTTCAGTGACAGTATCCTATGAGAATGAGTCCGGACAGGTCTTTAGTCAGGATTTTCCGGCAAACTTATATATAAATCCGGAGCTTATTGATGAAGAACTTGACCTTGCCATGGAAGGAGTTATAGCTCCGCAGGGAGGAGAAAACAGTAAAATTCCTTTATGGGCAAAGATAGCTATTCCCATTGCAGGAGGAATTGTGATCATTGGAGTGATAGGGGCTGTGATCGCAAAGAAAAAGAAAAAGAAAAAAGCAGAGGCTGACCTGGAGGATTTTGATTAGCTATGCGTTTCTCGGACATGCTCAGTATGAGCCTTAGCAATCTTTTTAAAAGAAAGTTCAGGACTATAATGACTATCATGGGTGTTGTTATAGGAACGGCATCCATTGTTGTTATGATGTCTCTTGGAATAGGCCTGCAGATGCAGATGCTTGAGAGCGCCCAGAAATGGGGTTCTCTTACGGAAATAACTGTGACTGCCGGCGGAAATAACAATAATGCAAATCAGGATGTGGATACCCTACTAAGTGATGCTACTGTTGAAAAGCTGAAAAAAATAGAGCATGTACTGGATGCGGACAGGGTTCTTGAAACCTCTGTGGTTTTAAAGCAGGGACCCTATGAAGCAGAGGAAAGGCTTAGAGGGATCACGCAAAATGCATTTTCGAATTTAAGGACAGAGACATCCTATGGCAGATATCCCAATAAAAAGGACCATGTTGAGCTCTACTACGGTAATTCGGTACTTACAGGTTTTACCAATCCCAAATCCCCCAATAACAGCTACTGGTCAACCGGGGTGGTTCCGGATGTGGATCTTACTCAAGCTGTTTTTGTAATATATGATGTGGACAGCTATAGGGCCTCTAAGAATGAATCCTCCAATAAGGGAGTTAACGAACAGTCCCAGGATGACAGCGGGGGAGATAAGTCCAATAAAAAGGCTGCAAAGAAATATCTGACGGAAACTGCAGGTATTATGGCCGGTGATGTGGAGGATTACAGTAAAAACTCCTGGAGTATCTATACAGATGTGGATGCTCTTATAGCCCAGCTCAGAAGTGTTTACGGAAGGAAAAAAGCAATACCCGGTCAGCCTACCAGAAAAAACGGAAAACCCTATCCTGATTTTTATTATTCGGAAATAACGGTAAGTGTGGATGACATAGAAAATATGAATGCTGTTACAGAGGAGATAAAGAGTCTGGGTTATACGGCTCAGTCTGACACTGAATGGATAGAATCCGAGCTGGAACAATCAAGACGTATACAGGCTATGCTTGGAGGGATAGGTGCAATATCCTTACTGGTTGCTGCCATAGGGATAGCAAACACTATGATGATGTCAATATATGAAAGGACCAAGGAGATAGGAGTTTATAAGGTTTTAGGATGTGCCCTGAAAAACATAAGATCCCTTTTCCTTTTTGAGGCAGCTTTTATTGGAATGATAGGGGGAATATTCGGAGTTATACTCAGCTATTTCCTTTCATTTCTTGCCAACAGGTTTTTGACCGATATGTTTTCGGGGGGTTACTCCGATTCCGCGGGAGGAATATCCTATATTCCACCCTGGCTTTCTCTGATGGCAATAGCCTTTGCTACGGTTATAGGTATCCTTTCGGGATTTTTACCTGCAGTGAGAGCAATGAAGCTCAGTCCTCTTGCTGCAATGAGGAATGAATAAGGCAAGGGAATATTTGGGGGAATATAATTATTGAGGAAGACTGTGTGAAAGCAGTGATCAATGGGGGATATAGATGATTTTTTCAAGTCTGCTTTTTATTTTCTGGTTTATGCCGGTGTTTTTTTTCATATACTATCTGGCCCCGGGGAAGCTTAAAAATATCGTTCTTTTTTTGGGAAGCATAATTTTTTACGGCTGGGGAGAACCCAAGTATCTTCTGCTCATTTTTATTTCAATAATCATAAATTATATAGCGGGTCTGGTGATAGACAGGGAGAAGGAGAGGATATTGTTGAAAAGGGGGGTCTTTCTTCTTTGCCTTCTTTTTGATATATCCATGCTTTTTCTCTTTAAATACATAAATTTTTTCATAGATAATATAAATAGCTGTTTCCATACTGAATTTTCTTTTGTGGAGGTGACTCTTCCTCTGGGTATAAGCTTTTATACTTTTCAGATCATGTCATATGTTATAGATCTCTATCGGGGAAAGGTCAAAGCCCAGTATTCGCCGCTTAAGCTTGGAACATATCTCATAATGTTTCCACAGCTCATTGCAGGTCCCATAGTTGTATATGGGGAAGTAGAAAAGGAGCTGGATGAAAGAAAGCTGAAGCTTGAGGATATAGAAGAGGGAATTAAGATCTTTATTTTAGGCCTTTCCTCCAAGGTGATAATCGCCAACAGCGTAGGGAGCTTATGGGATGAGCTTGATAAGCTTGGATATGATAATATATCCACCCCTCTGGCCTGGCTTGGGGCTATAGCATATACCCTGCAGATATATTTTGACTTCAACGGCTACTCACTTATGGCCATAGGATTGGGAAAGCTTTTAGGATTTAATTTCCCGAAAAACTTTGATCTTCCCTATATTTCCTCATCCATCACAGAATTCTGGAGAAGGTGGCATATGACTCTCAGCGGTTGGTTCAGGGAATATTTGTATATTCCCCTTGGGGGAAACAGAAAGGGAAAATTCAGGACTTATGTAAACTTGTTTATAGTCTGGTTCCTTACAGGCTTATGGCATGGTGCCAGTTGGAACTTTGTAATGTGGGGACTTTATTTTTTCATTCTTCTGTCTCTTGAAAAGCTCTTCCTTGGAAAAATCATTTCAAAGATGAAGCTTTTGGCTCATATCTACACCCTGTTCTTAGTGGTAATAAGCTGGGTTATTTTCGCCATAACAGATCCGGCAAAGCTCCTGTGCTTTTTAAAAAGCATGTTTATATTTAAAGGGGGAGAGGATATAATCTACTATGCAGGTAATTATGGCTTGATAATAATTATAGCCATGGTAGCTTCAAGCGGCCTGCTAAGCAGGATCTTTGGAAAAATAAAAAACAAAGCAGTATCAGGACTTATCTGCATGGGTCTTTTGCTGATATCTGTTGCCTATCTTGCGGATGCTGCCTACAATCCCTTTTTGTACTTCAGATTTTAGGGATAATAAAGCTTTAAGTAAAAGGAAGGATAAAATTGAGAAAACTATTAGACCATATTACAATAATATTGTTTGGAGCTTTTATAACAGCTATCTTCCTTCTCTATCTTCTGCTTCCCCAGACTGAATTTTCTGATGTGGAAAACAGGTATCTGACTCTTAGACCAAAGATCAGTTTTGAGTCCTTAGCCAAGGGGTCATTTATGACAGATTTTGACAGCTATACAGCGGAGCAGCTGCCATTCAGAAATGCTTTTGTAAAGCTTAAGGCTCTTACGGAAAAGTTCTTGTTAAAAAAAGAAAACAATAATATAGTAGAGGGGAGCGACAGTTATCTTTTTGAAAAGCTTTCCGTGGTCAATGAAAGACTTACGAAAAATGAAGAGATAATAAAGTCCTTTGCAAAGGAAAATGACAGAAGGATAAATGTTGCAATTGTTCCAAATTCCTTTGAAATATTAAAGGAAAAAGTGCCAAGGGGACTTCCTCTGGTGGATGAAAAAAAAGAGATAGATAAGTTTTACAAGGATCTTGA
>JAILBX010000187.1 GCA_024680675.1 Lachnospiraceae bacterium
CTGCCCGGGTTTAAGGTGAAAACCGAGAGCCATCCGCAGAACCATATTGCATAAGCAAAATATAGAATGGTTCTATTGAAAAGGAGAAAAAATGAGAAAAGTTACGGCATTAATATTAGTGCTGTCTATTTGCGTATGCGCCATTACTGCTTGTAGCGGCGGGGCAAAGACAGAAGAAAAATCAGATCTAAAATCAGTTCAGACTACAGATCAGGCATCAGAAAAGGCATCATTAGAAAGTTCAGAACAAAAGAAAGAGGAAAATAAGGAAGAAGGAGAAGAGTCACCAAAGGCTGAAACAGAAGAGAAGGCTGAAAAGGAAAATGCTTTGGATCAGGAAGTTGAGTTAGTGGTTTTTGCAGCAGCATCCTTAACGGAAACTCTGGATGAAATAGCAAAAAACTATAAAAATACGGCCCCCAATGTAACTCTTATATTTAATTTTGATTCTTCAGGAACCCTGAAAACACAGATTGAGGAAGGCGCGGCCTGCGACCTTTTTATTTCAGCCGCTAAGAAACAGATGGATCAGCTGGATATAACTGCCGATAAAGAGGTAAATACAGAGGGGCTTGATCTTGTTGATCCGGATACAAGGATCGACCTTTTGGAAAATAAGGTGGTATTGGTTGTGCCTGGGGATAATCCCGCTTCAATCAACTCTTTTGATGATATGGTAAAGGCCTTAAAGGATAAAAGCATTATGCTTGCCATGGGAAATGAGGATGTTCCTGTAGGACAGTATACTAAGAAGATTTTGGATCATTACGGCCTTGATGAGGAAAGCTTAAATAAAGATGGCCTGATAACCTATGGAAGTAATGTGAAGGAAGTAACTACTCAGGTGGCTGAGGGCTCAGTTGACTGCGGAGTTATATACTCCACTGATGCCTATTCTGCAGGCCTTGATGCAGTAGACACCGCAACTGTTGAAATGTGCGGGCAGGTGATATACCCTGCAGCCCTGCTGAAGGAAGCTGCTCACACTGAAGAGGCAAAGGCATTTCTTGAATATCTTAGATCAGAAGAAAGCGCTAAGGTATTTGAAAGTGTGGGCTTTACCTGTATAAAATAGATAGGAATAGGTAATGATATGGATTTGTATCCACTGTATAATTCTCTGCGGATAGCAGGGATAAGTACGATTATCATATTTGTTGCCGGTATTGCGGCAGCTTATTATGTGGCTAAGCTGCCGCGGATCATAAAAGGAATACTGGATTGTATTTTTACCCTGCCTCTGGTATTGCCTCCTACTGTTGTGGGCTATATGCTGCTTAGGCTGCTGGGGCCTAAAAGGGTGATAGGCCTTTTCTTTCTGAATGCTTTTAATATAAAGCTTACAATGAACTGGTGGTCGGCGATCTTTTCAACCTCTGTGGTGATCTTTCCTCTTATGTACAGAACTGCAAGGGGAGCTTTTGAATCCTATGATCTAACGCTTTCACAGGCCGGACAAACCTTAGGGCTTAGCCGGACATATATATTTTTTAAGATCATGATGCCATATTGTAAGCAGGGGATACTGGCAGGTGCGGTTTTATCCTTTGCCAGAGCCTTGGGAGAATACGGAGCTACCACCATGATAGCCGGTTATACTCCGGGGAAGACAGCAACTATTTCAACAACAGTTTATCAGCTTTGGAGAACCAATAATGACAGTATGGCTTTTAAGTGGGTTATGATAAATATACTCATATCCGCTGTGGTTTTACTTGCAATAAACTTTTTTGAAGGCAGCTATAAAGTGAAAGAGAAGAAATAAGGATATTATTATCCTATAAGATTTAAAGAGAGCAAAGTGACTATGGATAAAATTAAAGAGAATAATAAAAAAACCGATTATTTGGAGGCAGTAAAAATACTTGTAAGTAATGTTACCCCTATAGAGACTTGCAGGCTGCCCTTAGAGGAGCTTTACGGAAGAATACTGGCAGAGGACATCATAGCAAAGGAGAATGTGCCCTCTTTTTCAAGATCCCCATATGACGGTTATGCCTTTAGAGCCCTTGATACAAGGGAGGCCTCTGAAGAAAGTCCTGTACTTCTTAAGGTGATCGAGAATATCAGGGCAGGACAGCTTGCGAAGAAGGAAGTTGGGCTAAATACGGCTATCCGTCTTATGACAGGTGCAGCTATACCTGAGGGAGCTGATGCTGTCTGTAAGTATGAGGACACGGACTTTAGTGAGCATGAGGTTTACATAAAAAAACCATATGCAGAGGGCGATAATATAATATATGCAGGAGAAGATATAAAAAAAGGAAGTATTATCGCAAAAGCCGGAAGTATAGTGGATGAAGGAATGGCCGGAGCTATTGCCTCCCTTGGCTATAGAGAGCTGGAGGTTTACAGGAGGGTAAAAGCCGGTATAATCTCTACAGGTGATGAGCTTGTGGAGCCTTCTGATAAGCTTTCTATGGGAAAAATAAGAAATTCAAACCGCTACAGCATAGCCGGAGCTCTTAAAAAAATCGGGATAGAAAGTATTTATCTTGGACATGCCCGTGACGATACAGAGGAGCTTGTAAAGCTTATAAATAAAGGAGAAAGGGACTGTGATCTTATAATTTCAACCGGAGGCGTTTCTGTCGGAGATTATGATCTCCTTCCAAAGGCCATGGAGGAGGCCGGCTATGAACTACCTGTAAGAGGGGTTAAAATGAAGCCGGGAATGGCCTGTGCATATGGATTAAAAAAAGGAAGAATAATGCTTGCTTTGTCCGGTAATCCGGCTTCCTCCCTGACAAATCTTCAGTGTATATGCCTTCCTGCTCTTAAGAAGCTGACAGGTCTTTCAGAGTATGAGCATAATATAATAAAGATGAAGCTTAAGGGCGACTGTAAAAAAGCCGGAAAGGGAGTCAGATTCATAAGAGGCCGGCTTGAATTTGAAGAGGGGGAGCTTGTTTTCATCCCGTCGGTAAGACAGGGTAATATAGTTATAAGCTCAGCAATAAATTGCAATGCTTATGGGATAATATCCGAGGATGACGGAAAGCAGGCTTCAGGCTATAGGATAGAAGGGTTTACTGTTTAAGAATATTGTATTTGTATTATCGGAAGGAAGTATATATATGGAAAAAGTAAGAGTGGAGGATGCTGTGGGAATGCCGCTTGGTCATGACCTTACGGCAATGTATCCGGGATTTAAGGGAGCCTTATTTAAAAGGGGTCATGTGATAGAGGAGAAGGACATAGAGCTCCTTTTGGATATAGGTAAAAAAACGATATACGTGGGTGACCTCAATAAGGATGAATTGCATGAGGAGGACTGTGCAAGAAGGCTGGCCGGAATGGCAGAGCTTGAGGGAGCCCATTATGAGGGGCCATCGGAGGGTAAGGTCCTTCTGATAGCAGACATAAAGGGCATGTTTAGAGTTAATACAAAGCTCCTTAGGCTTATAAATGAGATAGGGGATATTACTGTTTCCACTCTTCCCGATCATTACAGGGTAGAGGAGGGAGCAAGGCTTGCCTCTATGAGGATAGTCCCTCTCTTTACAAAGGAGGAGCAGATTTTAAAGGCAGAAAGCTTATGTGAAAATGACAGGCTTTTTGAATTGCTTCCATATAAGGAATTGAATGCCGGTATAATCGTTACAGGATCAGAGATCTATAATGGAAGGATAAAAGACAGATTTGAAGCGGTGGTAAGGAGAAAGTTAGCCTATTATCCAGGAAGGATAGTGAATGTAAAAATTTGTGATGATGATATGGATATGATCATAGATGCGGCAGGGGACTTAATGGAAAAAGGAGCAGATTTCCTTATCTTTACCGGAGGAATGTCAGTGGATCCCGATGATCTTACCCCGGGAGCCATAAAAAAGCTTGGGGCAGATATAATAAGCTATGGAGTACCTTCACAGCCGGGTAACATGACACTTGTGGCCTACCTTAAGGATATTCCCATCCTGGGAGTTCCCGGTGCGGCCATAAGTCTTCCTACCACAATGTTTGATGTTTTGCTGCCACAGATCTATAGCGGACTAAAGATCAGTAAAAGGGATCTTATCAATCTGGGAGATGGGGGTTTATGTCAGATGTGTAAGGAATGCCATTTCCCAAACTGCAGCTTTGGGAGATACTGATATGATGTCAAGGGTATATGGAATAAACGGATTTTCAGCTTCCGGTAAGACTTGCTTGATAGAAAAGCTGATCCCTATTTTCAAAGATATGGGCTTAAAGGTTTTTGTAATAAAGCATGATGTCCATGGATTTGAAATGGATAGGGAGGGAAAGGATACTTACCGCTTTAAGAAGGCAGGGGCTTTTAGCGTTATGATCTCCTCAAAAGAAAGCTATGCAAAGATCAGTGATGAAAAAAGATCTCTTGAAGATATGCTAAGGGAATGTGAAGATGCGGATATAGTCCTTGTGGAGGGCTATAAATATTCTAATATAAAAAAGCTTGGTATAGCATCGGAAAGAACAGGCTACAAACTTCCATGTCCAATAAGGGACTATCTGGCTATAGTCACAGATGACAGAGAAGGCAAAAAATGGGATATAAGTAGTACATATAGCTGTCCTGTATTTGATCTGGATGATCCCGGATCCATAGCTGCTTTCATTCTTGAGGAGCTAAAAAAAGAGGGAAATAAAAGAAATGAGGATTTGGATAAGATGGAGGAAAAGGGCTTTACTCATTTTGATGAAGAGGGAAATGCCAGAATGGTTAATGTGGCAGATAAGGAAATAACTCTAAGGAAAGCCACTGCCGCAGCAAGAGTTCTTGTCAATTCCGAAACCTTTAAGCTTATAAAGGAGGGAAGGATCAAGAAGGGTGATGTTTTAACTGTCGCTCAGATCGCAGGTATTATGGCTTCCAAACGAACCTCTGAGCTTATCCCCATGTGCCATCCCATAGTTACCGATGGCAGTGACCTCACCCTTAAGCTCAATGAGAAGGATAAGAGTATTGAGATCGAAGCCACAGTGACCTGCAGGGGGAGGACAGGAGTTGAAATGGAGGCAATATGTGCCTGCAGTGTGGCAGCAATGACAGTTTATGATATGTGTAAGGCAGTTCAGAGAGATATAGAAATAAGAGATATCAGACTTATCAGTAAGTCGGGAGGTGTTCATGGAGATTGGAACAGAGAACAGATCGGATCTTGAAAAGATAAATTATGATCTTTACACAGAAAAAAAGCCCGGGGTGGAGGAATGGCTCAGGGAAGCTAAGGAGGCTGAAAACAGCGGACGCATAGGCATGTTTCTTTTGCATAACGGAGTGGTCAGGGAAGATGCAAGAGCCCTTGTGAGAGAAGGGGAAAAGGATAAGGCTCCCGTAAGGGGAATGCTTTTTGATTATGATAAGGAAAAAGCAGATAAGGCCCTTAAGGATACCTTGTCCCTGCCCGGAGTTTACCTTGTAAAGCTTTGGCTTAACAAGGGACGATTAAAGGTGGGAGAGGATATAATGTATGTGCTGGTAGGGGGAGATATCAGACCTCATGTTATAGAGGCACTGGAATATCTTGTAGATAAGATAAAAAAGGAATGCGTTGTGGAAAAGGAATTATATTAAAAAGTGTGCCATCATTTTCTGACGGCACATTCAACTTCATTCCCTGAAAGAATATTCAGACCATGGGTTAATACGGGAAGAATAACCTGAAGATTTTCCTCTGCAGCCTTGGGGCTGCCGGGAAGGTTTATGATAAGGGTATCCTTGCGGATCCCGCTTACTCCTCTTGAAAGCATTGCCCTTGGAGTTATGCTCAGAGATTTCATCCGCATAGCTTCAGCTATTCCGGGAACATTTCTTTCAATTACCTCCAGGGTTGCTTCGGGGGTATTGTCTCTTTTGGAAAAGCCGGTTCCACCCGTTGTAAGAATAAGCTGGGCTTTTTTATTGTCACATATATCTATTAGTAACTCCTTAAGCTGAAGCGGGTCATCTGAAAGTATATGTGTGCTGACGACCTCAAAGCCTTGGGAAGTCATAATATCCTTAATTTTTGGACCGCTTAAATCCTGTCTTAAACCCTGAGACCCATTGTCTGATAAAGTGATTATGGCAACCTTGTAAGTCATGTTAAGCTTCCTTTCCGATCAGATCCTGATCAATTGATTATATAGCCGGATTCTTCCTTATGTCAATTTATGGATATATAAATTTTTGCCCTAAGACACAGAAATGGCTACTTGCTTTAAGTTTCGTGATAACCGGATGGATATGAATGTAAAATAGCAGATAAGAATTGGAGATAGCTCTATGAATGAAGAAAATTTAAGACAAAAACTTTTTGTAAAGGAAGTAAAAGCGGATAAAAGTGAGGAAGTAAAGGAAACTCAGGTATTATCGGAACATTTTTTAACAATAAGGGTCAATGGTTACGAGCTTTATACCCTTAATTGTACAAAGGCTGATCTTAAGGAGCTATGTATAGGAATACTTTTTGATGAAGGGCTTATATCGGGCTTTGGGGATATTGCAAAAATAAGTCTGGAAAGAGAAGAGAGCCTGGCGGATATAAGACTTAATAAAGAGCTTATCTTTGATGAGCCTAAAGAGGAATACAGCATTGAAGAGAAGGATATCCTCCTTTTTGATCAGGGCTTTAAAAGGCTTAAGGATGTAAGGAGCCTGAAAGCCCTGGTGAGCCCCGGGCTTGAAAAGGAGTGGGTATTTAATCTGGCTGAGAAATTTGCAGAGGATACAAGACTTCATTCCTTTACCTCAGGAACTCATTCCTGCATGCTTGCTAGAAGTAAAGAAGTTTTGTATAATGTTGAAGATATAGGAAGACAAAATGCCATAGATAAGGTTATAGGTCTTGGTGTAAGGGATGGGGTGTCCTTTGATGAATGTATTTTGTTTTCCTCAGGAAGAGTACCCCTGCAAATGGTCAGAAAGGTTATAATGGCAGGAATACCTGTTTTAGTATCCAAGTCTGTTCCTACAAGGGAATCTGTGGAGCTTGCCGGCAGGTATGGGCTCACATTGATATGCAGAGCCTTTACCGATAGTTATCAGGTGTTTATGGAGAGTTTGAAATGAAAAAGACACATATTATTGTTGCCCTTATATTTTCTATGATACTTATGTTGTCAGGCTGTCAGGGTAAGCCTCAGGAGCAGTCTTTGAATGCAGGATCAAATGATACAAGAGATGAGGCTGTAAGCGGTGAGATAGTTATATATACCTCACTTTATGACTACATGGTTGAAAAGATGGATAAGAAGCTTGAAGAAAAGTTTCCCGGTCTGAAGGTGGAATTTTTGCAGGGAGGTTCCGGAAAAATACAGGAAAAGATTGCCGAAGAGGTGGATTCAGGCGCATTGGGATGTGACATAATGATGGTGGCGGAGCCCTCGTATTCCCTTGAGCTTAAAGACATAGGAATCTTATATCCCTATGATTATCCTGATAAGGACAAGCTTATGTTCGAGTATGACAGGGATGGATACTGGTACCCTGTCAGGGTATGTAATATGGTTTTAGCCTATGATCCCGAAAAGTATGATATCAGTGAGTTAGCAACATCCTTTAAGGATTTTGCTGAGAAAAGCGAGCTAAAGGGACAGATTTCCATGAATAATCCCCTTGGTTCGGGAACCACATACTCGTCCTTTGTCGGTCTTTTGGATAAGTATGGCGAGGACTACTATAAAAAGCTTTCAAAGCAGGGTGTTCTAATAGCATCAGGGTCTGAAGCTTTGGAAAAGCTTGAAGCCGGTGAGATCAAGGAGATAATGGTGCTGGAGGAGTCGGTGTTAAAGAAGCGTCAGGAGGAGGGGTCAAAGCTTGAGATAATATATCCTGAGGATGGAAGTATTCTTATACCCTCCACCATTATGATAGTGGATGAAAAGGTAAGTAAGAACAAGAACATAAAAGCAGCTCAGGCAGTGGAGGAATATCTTTTGTCCCCTGAGGGGCAGAACCTTATGGTAGAGGGATGGATGTATTCAGTCAGAAAGGATGTCAGAAAGTATCCATATGATGCCGTTGCCATCGGAGATATAGTTGATAACGTGATACCTGTGGATTGGGATAAATGCTACCAGCAGAGAGCAAGTATCCGTGAGAAGATTATCAATAATTTTGATCTGCCCGATTAAGGGTTGAAGGAGTTTTTATGGGCGATATGGTGAAGACAATATCAGGTTTTCTTATGCTTACTGTTTCTGTCAGTGTTATATCCATATATTTAAATTCAAGGAATCAGTTAAAGGATAAGGATGCAAGATATAAGATTTCACTTTATGTAAAATGCTATGTTGTATTTCTTGTAGCCAGCATGGTTCTGGATGGATCCACTAGTGATACTTATTTAGAGGATGTGGCATTTCAGCTGGTATGGTTTTCCTTTGTAAGCATGTTAGCCATTATAATATCCACTACCGCTTATCTTTTAAAGCAATATGATCTTTTTATCTCTAATATTGTGGCTTTTTTCTGCTATTTCGGACTTGGAACTATGGTTCTTGAGATAATTGTGGGCAGGTATGATATAGTCAGAAATTCCAGCGGCGTTTTTTTCCTTTCCGGTTTTAGAAGCTTTGGTTTCAGATGGATCTACTTTATTGTCATATTTGTTTTTATGGGAATTATCCTATGGCTTCTTTTAAGGTTCAGATCAGAGCATAAGAAAAAATGGGAAATGCAGGTTTTTTATAACGCTGCCTTTGCAAGCCTGGTGGCCTTTGTCTCTTTGATAGCTGAGCTTATATTGGAGAGCAGAGAAATATTTATTCCTGTTTTCAGGTTATGTCTTTTGATAAATCTTATTTTCCTGAAGAGAGGGCTTGTAATACTAAGAAGAAATGAACCGGAGCTTGAAGATTTTGCCGATTATATGAATATAGGCAAGAGGATACCTGTCTATATTACAGATGCCTTATTTAAGGTAATATATACAAATGAGGATGCCAGGATATATGACTCCTTATACAGCGTTGAAACTGTAGGTCATAAGATAGATGAGTTTATGTATATAGATAAGACGGAAAAGGATCAGCTGACAGAAGGATCAGATTCAGGTCAGGAGCTTGAATTGTCAGCGGTTTATATATCTTCCGACAGGAAAGTTAATCTGAATATTAAGAGGCAAAATGATACGGCAGGAGAGCTTTTATATAATATCATAACCTGTTATAATGTAGAGACTATTTAGAAACAGTGGAAGAGGGAAGGATCCCGAAAAAATAAGAAGCCCCGGATCATTAAAGGGAGAACAGCTTTAAGCTGTAAGCCCTTTAGTGATCCGGGCCTTTGTCTCTATATATTTAGCAATCATAAATGCTCCTACAGCTGTTTGTAGGCCGTTGAGAGCATAAGCTTAATACGGTTAAGCTGGTTTACCTCACTTGCTCCGGGATCATAATCTATAGCCACTATATTAGAGCCTTTATACTGATGCCTTATTTCCTTTATAACCCCCTTGCCAACCACGTGATTTGGAAGGCAGCCAAAGGGCTGGGTACATACGATATTGTTGACTCCGGAATTGATAAGCTCTAACATTTCTCCTGTAAGGAACCATCCTTCTCCGGTCTGGTTACCGATGGAAACAATAGTCTCCGCATACTCGGCGATCTTCTTTATATCCAAGGGAGGCTCAAAATGGGTTGAACCTTCAAAAGCCTTTATTGCTGATTTCCTCAGGTTATTTACAAATTTCATGCCAAGGGATGAGATGGTGGATTGCTTTGCCCGGCCGGATCTCCCTGATGCATTTAAATGTTTGGCCTGGTAGACTCTGCTGTAGAAACTATACTGCATAAAGTCAATAAGATCAGGTACAACAGCCTCGGCACCCTCTGCTTCAAGAAGATTAACAAGATCGTTATTGGCAGTGGGAGAATACTTGACAAGAATCTCGCCTACTATACCTACTCTTGGCTTTTTCAGGTTTTCATCTATTTCGATATGGTCAAACTCACTGATCATTTCCTTACACATCTTACCGAAAACGGAAACTGACATACGTTTTCTCGAAACAAATTCCTTACATTTTACCAGCCATTTTGCGTGAAGCTTTTCGGTATCTCCTTTATTTATCTCATAGGGACGCATGCGGTATATGCATCGCATAAAAATATCCCCAAAGGTTGCAGCATATGCCAGTCTCATAAGCATTTCAATATTGATATGGAAGCCCGGATTGCTTTCAATCTTTGAAAGGTTGATGGAGATAACGGGAATGTGTTCATATCCGGCCTTTTTTAAGGCACGTCGTATAAAGGCCACATAATTTGTGGCTCTGCAGCCTCCACCGGTCTGGGACATAAGAACAGCCAGGCGGTCGGTATCATACTTTCCCGATAATATTGCATCCATGATCTGCCCCACAACAATAAGAGAAGGGTAGCAGGCATCATTATTTACATATTTAAGGCCCATATCTATTGCAGCCCTGTTGGAATTATCGGGAATTACCAGATTGTATCCACAGGCATTAAAGGCTGTCTCCATTATGTCAAAGTGAATAGGTGACATATTGGGACATAATATAGTATAGTCCTTTCTCATATCCTCGGTGAAGAGAACTCTGGAATAGGTGGCGCTTACTATATTTCTTGGATGTTTGCTGCGCATTTTCAGATTTATGGCGGCTATAAGGGATCTTATCCTTATTCTTGCAGCCCCCAGATTATTAACCTCATCTATCTTCAAACAGGTATAGATCTTGCCTGAATCATTCAGTATATCCGCCACCTGATCGGTTGTTACGGCATCAAGTCCGCATCCGAAGGAATTAAGCTGGACAAGATCAAGGAAATCCGTGGTTTTAACATAGTTGGCGGCTCCGTACAGCCTTGAATGATAAGTCCACTGGTCAGCCACCAGAATAGGATGTTCCACAGGATTAAGGTGTGAGACCGAATCCTCGGTCAAAACAGCCAGACCATAGGAATTGATCATTTCAGGTATTCCATGATTTATTTCAGGATCTATATGATAAGGACGACCGGCCAAAACTATACCATGAAGCTTATTCTTTTTCAGGTATTCTATGGTTTCCTCACCTTTTTTCTTCATATCCTCCCTGGCCCTTGCCATTTCCTCCCAGGCCAGTTTTGCAGCATTTATAACCTCCTCCTTTGGCAGCTCCTTGAATTCATCCAGAAGTCCTTTTGTAATTATATCCAGAGTCTCAAAGGAGAGAAAGGGATTTCTGAAGGTTATATCTCCTGAAGATATCTCATCCATGTTATTTTTTATATTCTCGGAATAGGAGGTTACAATAGGACAGTTATAATGATTGGGTACATCAGGGTATTCCTTTCTCTCATAAAAGAGAGCCGGATAAAATATGAACTTTATTCCCTGTTTTATTAGCCATTCAACATGTCCATGAGCCAGCTTCGCAGGATAACATTCTGATTCACTGGGTATTGATTCTATTCCAAGCTCATAAATTTTATGAGATGATCTGGGAGAAAGAATAACTCTGTATTTAAGGTTGGTAAAGAAGGTAAACCAGAAGGGGTAGTTTTCATAGAAATTAAGTACCCTTGGAAGACCCACAGTACCCCTGTAGGCAGCTACCTCATCCAAAGGCTCATAGTCAAATATACGATGTTCCTTGTATTCATAGAGATTTGGAAGATGGTTTTCATTTTTGGGTTTACCAAGACCTCTTTCGCATCTGTTTCCGGAAATAAACTGTCTGCCGCCTGAAAAACGGTTTATGGTAAGACGACAGCTGTTGGTACAGCCCTTGCACTTAGCCATAGTGGTTGAAAACTGCAGAGAATTTATCTTATCGATGGAAAGCATGCTTGTGGTCTTAGCATCCGCATATTTTTCTTTTGCTATAAGAGCCGCACCGAAAGCTCCCATAATTCCTGCTATATCGGGACGGATGGCATTAGATCCGGCGATTTTTTCAAAGGAGCGAAGGACGGCATTGTTATAGAAGGTTCCGCCCTGAACTACAATTTTTTTGCCAAGCTCTGATGCATCGGAGACCTTTATAACCTTGAAGAGAGCATTTTTTATTACAGAATATGCAAGACCTGCGGAAATATCCGCAACAGATGCACCTTCCTTCTGAGCCTGTTTAACCTTGGAGTTCATAAAAACCGTACATCTGGTTCCAAGGTCAATGGGATGTTCGGCAAAGAGAGCAGCTTCCGCAAAATCCTTTACTGTATAGTTTAAGGACTTTGCAAAGGTTTCAATAAAGGAACCACAGCCTGAGGAACAGGCTTCATTCAACTGAACCGAGTCAACAGAGTGCTCCTTTATCTTTATACATTTCATATCCTGACCGCCAATGTCCAATATACAGTCCACATCCGGCTCAAAGAAAGCAGCAGCATAGTAGTGAGCCACAGTCTCCACCTCACCATGGTCCAGTAAAAGAGCAGACTTTATCAGAGCTTCACCATATCCTGTGGAGCAGGAGTGTACTATCTTTGCATCCTTTGGAAGCAAGGAATATATTTCCTTGATGGCTCTTATGGAGGTTGCCAGAGGACTTCCGTTATTGTTTGAATAAAAGGAATAAAGAAGCTCACCCTCTTCGGATATGAGAGCAGCCTTTGTGGTTGTGGAGCCGGCATCTATTCCAAGATAACAGTTCCCTTTATAATCTGAAAGCTTAGCTGAGTTTACCTTATGAGAATCATGTCTTTTTATAAATTCATCAAATTCCTCTTTACTGCCAAACAGAGGCTCCATCCTTGCCACTTCAAATTCCATTTTTATGTTTGAATTAAGCTTTTTGCTAAGGTCAGCCAGGGATATGTGATTTTCCTCTTTATAGTTAAGGGCAGAACCTATAGCGGCAAAAAGGTGGGAATTATCGGGAGCGATAATATGCTCATCATCAAGTTTTAAGGTTCTGATGAAAGCTGCTTTAAGCTCAGATAAAAAGTGGAGCGGTCCCCCAAGAAAGGCCACGTGACCTCTTATGGGCTTTCCACAGGCCAGACCTGAGATAGTCTGATTTACCACAGCCTGAAATATAGAGGCGGAAAGATCTTCCTTTGTGGCACCCTCATTTATAAGGGGCTGGATATCAGATTTGGCAAAAACACCGCATCTTGCAGCTATGGTATAAAGGGAATTGTAATTTTTTGCATATTCATTTAAGCCGGAGGCGTCAGTCTGAAGAAGAGAGGCCATCTGGTCTATAAAGGAACCGGTACCGCCTGCGCAGATACCGTTCATACGCTGCTCAACATTTCCGTCCTCAAAGTATATTATCTTTGCATCCTCACCGCCTAACTCAATGGCCACATCTACCTTGTCATTGTAATCCGTAAGAGCGGATGATACAGCTATAACCTCCTGAACAAAGGGTATCTCAAGATGATTAGCCAGAGTAAGACCCCCTGACCCCGTTATCATGGGATGTACAACTATATCACCAAGTTTATCATGAGCCATAGCTATAAGCTCCTTAAGTGTCTCACGAATATTGGCAAAATGTCTCTTGTAATCGGAAAAGAGAAGCTCATGTTTTTCATTCAAAATAGCGACTTTTACTGTTGTTGAACCAATGTCGATCCCTAATGTATATTTTTCTTTCATCCTTGCACCTCTTACATTTTACGGAAATAGTATTATAGAATATTTAATTACTTATTTCAATGTAAAAAAAAGTTATTTTTTCTAAAAAAACAATATCTAAACATATTTCTTCTTTGTTTTTTTTACCGTCAATGCTATAATCATCAGATAAAGAGTATAAACAGGAGAATTGCAGTATGGAAAAGTTCTTGAACAAGCTGGAAAGAAAGTTTGGGCGATATGCCATTCCAAATCTTTCTTTATATATCATTATAGGTTATGTCATAGGATACATTCTTACATTGACAGGGTCGGTGGAATTTATAAGCCTCAATCCCTTCAGGTTCCTCCATGGTGAGATATGGAGGATAATAACCTGGATAATCGTACCTCCCTCCGCACTGAATATCTTCACCATAATCATGCTTATCTTTTATTATTCTCTGGGTAGTTCTCTTGAAAATGCCTGGGGAACCTTCAGGTATAACATGTATATTTTTTCGGGGATACTCTTTACGATCTTGGGAGCCTTCATACTATACGGGGTTTACCTGGCTATGGGCTATCCCGGAGAAATTGTGGGATCCTTTATATCAGGCGCATTCAGCACCTATTATATCAATCTTTCAATATTCCTGGCCTTTGCGGCTCTGTTTCCAAACATGCAGGTTTTGCTTTATTTTATAATCCCCATTAAGATCAAATGGATAGCAATACTTGATGTTGTGGTTCTCTTGATCAGCTTTTTCAGTGGAAATATGGGAATTAAGGTAGCTGTTATAACCTCCCTTTTAAATTTCATCATTTTCTTCTTTGGCACCATGAATTTCAAGAGGTATACTCCTAAGGAGATAAAAAGAAGGGCGGATTTCAAGAGGCAGGTTAGCGGGGCAGAACACAGGGTTTATCAAAACAGACCTGCAGGAAATACTGCAAAAAGTGAAAACCCCAATAGTGATAATACTGTTAGCTTTAAGAAGATAACAAAACATAAATGTGCTATATGCGGAAGAACCGAGCTTGACGGCGAGGATCTGGAGTTCAGATACTGCTCAAAATGTAAGGGAAATTATGAGTATTGTCAGGATCATCTTTTCACACATGAGCATAAGAGCAATTAGGATGGGCAAATAGAGGAATGTTTGATCATTCCCTTGAAGGAAAGGAAAAAATATGAGTTTGGACAGTGTTAAAGGATTAAAGGAGTATGAGCTGATTAAGGACAGATGGTCAGATGATCTGAATTCCCAGGGTATGCTTTTAAGGCACAAAAAATCCGGTGCCAGAGTTTTTCTTTTGTCTAATGATGATGAAAACAAGGTTTTTTATATAGGCTTTAGAACACCCCCGGTGGACAGCACCGGTCTTACCCATATACTGGAGCACTCGGTTTTGTGCGGGTCAAAAAAATATCCTCTGAAGGATCCCTTTGTGGAGCTGGTAAAAGGATCCTTAAACACATTCCTTAATGCCATGACCTATCCCGATAAGACCGTATATCCCGTTGCCAGCTGTAACGACAAGGATTTTAAAAATCTTATGAATGTCTATCTGGATGCGGTATTTTATCCAAATATCTACAAGGAGGAGAAGATATTCAGGCAGGAGGGCTGGCACTATGACCTCAGATCAAAGGAAGATGAGCTTACAATAAACGGAGTGGTATATAACGAGATGAAGGGAGCTTTTTCATCTCCGGATTCCACCCTGGAGAGGGTTATCTTTAATTCTCTTTTTCCTGATACGGCATACGGCTTTGAGTCGGGAGGAGATCCTGATTTTATACCTGACCTTTCCTATGAAAGGTTTCTTGATTTTCACAGAAGCTACTACCATCCAAGCAACAGCTTTATCTATTTATACGGTGATATGGATATGGCTGAAAGGCTCACCATGCTTGACAGGGAATATTTAAAGGATTTTGATGAAAAAGAAATTGATTCAAAGATCAAATATCAAAAGCCCTTTGAGAAAAAGATGTATCATACCTTTAAATATGGTATCGCAAATGATGAGACGCTTGAAAATAACACCTATTTAAGCTACAACTTTGTGGTGGAAAATAACCTTGATAAGAAGAATTATATTGCCTTTCAGATACTTGACGGGGTTTTACTGGACTCACCGGGAGCCCCCCTTAGACAGGCTCTGATAGATGCGGGAATAGGCACGGATATAAGCAGCTCATATGATAATGGGATACTTCAGCCTTATTTTTCAATAGTAGCAAAAAATGCCAATTCCAAAGATCTTGAAAGCTTCGAAAGGATCATAAAGGATACCCTTGAGGATATTGTGAAAAAGGGTATAAATAAAAAGGCCTTAAGAGCTGTGATAAATTCTTTGGAGTTCCAGTACAGAGAGGCGGATTTCGGAAGCTATCCCAAGGGACTCTTTTATGGACTTGATGCCCTGGATTCCTGGCTTTATGATGAAAACGACCCCTTTATGCATCTGGAAGAGAATGAGACCTATGCCTTTATGAGGGAAAAGGTGGACAGCAGCTATTTTGAAGACCTGGTAAGTAAATATTTTCTTAATAATCCTTTTTCAAGCGTTGTTGTTATGGAGCCGGAAAAGGGGCTTAATGCAAAAAAGGATGAAAAGCTGAAAGAGAAGCTTAAGGAATACAAAAAAGCCCTGTCAGATACGGAGCTTGAAAAGATAATAGAGGATACAAAAGCCCTGGAGGCATATCAGGAGGAGGAAGAAAGCAAAGAGGCTATGGAGTCCATTCCCCTTTTGGAGCTGTCCGATATAAAAAAGGAAGCAAGAGAATTCGACTATGAAGAGGAAAAGCTGGATGAAGTAACCCTGCTGACTCATAAGATCTTTACTAACGGAATAGGATATTTATATCTGGGATTTGATATTAAAGATCTTGGAGATGAGGATCTCAAATACGCAGGTCTTCTGAAAAACCTTCTCAATATGGTAAACACCGAAAACTTTACCTACAATGAGCTCTTTAATGAGATCAATGAAAAGAGCGGTGGTATCAAGACCTCCATCACCAGCTATATAAACGCAAAGGATAGTAACAGGATCCGGAGCTTTTTCAGCTTTGAAGCCAAGGTATTTGAGGACAGGCTGGATTTTGCCTTTGATATTATAAAGGAGATAATAAAAACTTCAAAAATAGATGATGAAAAGAGACTTAAAGAGATCATAGGGATGCTGAAGTCAAGGATACAGTCAAGCCTTCTCTCATCAGGACATACCGCCAGCGCAAAAAGAGCACTTGCTTCGGTATCAAAGGGAGGCCGCTTATCCGACTATCTTTCCGGTTTTGAATTTTACAGATTCATAGAAAGAATAGACAAAAACTTTGAAAAGGAAAAGAAGGAGCTGATAGAGGGCTTAAAGAGATCTATAAATATTATCTTCAGAAAGGAAAATCTTTTTGTTGATTATATTGTTACAGATCCTGCAAAGTCAGACCTGAAGAAGCTGACCCGGGACTTTATGAAGGATCTTTATCAAAAACCTTATGAAAAGAAGGAAAAGGTCTTAAAGCTAAATGACAAAAATGAAGGCTTTAAGAGCTCTGCAAAGATCCAGTACGTTGCAGCTGCCGGAAATTTCAGGGATGCGGGCTTTGATTATACCGGTGCCTTAAGGGTAATGAAGGTTATGCTAGGCTATGATTATCTTTGGACCAATGTGAGAGTTAAGGGAGGGGCTTACGGTTGTATGAGTTCCTTTAGTAAATCAGGAGATTCATTTTTTGTTTCTTACAGAGATCCCAACCTTAAGAATACTCTGGATATATATAAAAAGGCTGCGGATTATCTTGAAAGCTTTGATCCTGATGACAGAGATATGCTTAAGTACATAATCGGAGCCATATCAGCTATGGATCTTCCCCTCACACCTTCAATGAAGGGCGTCAGGGCAATGTCCCTGTATCTTTCCGAGGAAAGCTATGAAGGACTTCAGAAGGAAAGAGATCAGGTGCTCTCCTGTAATAAGGAGGATATCAGGGCTCTTGCCCCTTATGTAAGAGCCATTGTGGATTCAGATCATATATGTGTTATAGGCGGAGAGGAAACCATTGAAGAAAATAAGGAGCTTTTCGATAAGGTGGAAAATCTTATAGCCTTTGAAGAGGGCAATGAAGAGTAATAATAAGCCCTCGTGATAGTGTGGATAATTAACAGGAAAAGTGTCTGCAAAGCAGATCTGATCAATACGCCAGGTCTTAAAATTGAGACTTGAAGAAAAAAAGGAGGCGTTGTCAAGATGAGAAAAAGCAGGATTCTCTTTGGAAGTATAGCTTTGGCTTTTTTGCTTTCAGCCTGCGGAGGCAGCAGCAGTGATGCAGCCATGGGAAAGTCATATGAGCCTGAGGCAGAGGAATATTATTATGACAGCTATGACACTACGGAAGAGAGTAAAATGGCTGCTGATGAAAGCTATGAAGAGGCCAATGTGGATCTTGG
>JAILBX010000204.1 GCA_024680675.1 Lachnospiraceae bacterium
CGTCCACCCCGCTTCTCTTTTTTATATGATCCAAATGATCAGATTTCTCTCCATGAAATTTTTTCATAATCCCCTTGATATTCTCTTGCTTTCATTTTCTTTTCAGCAAAGCAGCCGGCTTTTGGTCGCTTTCTGTCACGACTGCCTGGCTGATCCTCTATAGGTTAATCTCCTGACTTTTGACAATTTATACCAAACTATCAACCTCGCAAATTTCTTCGCAATTTGCTCGTTATAAATCAGATTGCTTCGCAATCCCGCAGGTACCGGGCTTGAACCCGGCACCTGCGAAAAGCTTCTCCCACCACCCGAAGGTGGTGGGTTATCTTTTTGATTTATATATTATCACAATTACATAGATTCCGGTCAAGTAGCAATATGTCTGTAAGTCTTCCATTCTCATAAGCCTGACCTTTGACTGATGGATATAAATCCCGGCAGGAACAATAGCTGTCCTTCAAAAACCAAGCCACGATAAAGTATATTCTCACTATTATCACTAGTCAAAGGATTTATGTATAATTGTGGAATTTTAATATGATTTAGTGTAAAATTGTAAGGAAAAACTCTGTGTTTTTTATGATTAAATGCAAAGGAGACTGAAATGCTATTTAACTGCACACTATCAAATAAAGATATTGGAGAAGCGATCCGTCTCCTTGATCTGGAAATGAAGGCTATAAAGCTGCCAAAAAAGCGCCGTATATCTGCAAGGCTGGCTATGGAAGAGCTTTTGCTTTCCTACCGTGACAGGCTTGGTGAGCCTGCTGCTCTCAGTATTAAGACCGATCGTATCGGCAGATATATGAAGCTTAGCTTTGCCATAAGCGGCGAAGAATTCAATCCTTTTAAGGAGCATTCTACTCTGCTTCAGGCCCTGCTCAGCAGCGTTTACGAAGTTCCTCAGTGGCATTATTTCAAGGGCGACAATATCATCCGCTTTCAGTTTGAGGAAAAGAGTGACACCATAAAGAGTATCGCTTTTTCCTGGAAGTATATCCGTAAGCATCGCCGTCTGCTCTATCTTGCTGCCGGCAGCCAGCTGATCAGCGGCGCCTTCGCCATCGCAGCCCCCATAATCAGTGCGCAGGTCATCCAGTCATACGTGGAGAGTTCCGGATTGCAGGTGCTGTCTGTTGCCACTATGCTGTTAGTGGTTTCTCTTTTAAATAACCTCTTTATGATCATAGGAAATAAGTTCTATAACCGGGTCTATACGAAAACACTATCCTCCCTTGAAGAGGATCTTGTCCAGAATATGCTTCAGATCGAAAATTCCTGCATTGACGATAAGGGCAGTGGTATGTTTATTCAGCGTCTCACCACCGACACAGAGCGTATCGCCTCAGGCTTCAATACTCTGGCAGATATGATCACACAGTTGATCAGTTATATAGGTATTCTGATAGCCATGTATGTTACTGATGCCAGAGTGTGTCTGGCTGTTCTTGTGGTCCTGATCATCCAGTCTATGCTTGAGATCCTGCGAGGCCGTATGATGAAAGCTGACGACAGGAAATTCCGTCACTCCGAGGATGGCTATTCAGGCCTTATAGCCGAGATGGTCCGGGGACAAAAGGATGTCAAATTTCTTAACAGTGAAGAGCAGTTTACAAATGAACTTAAAAAGAGGATCAGCGACTCCAATGAAAAGCGCCTGCTTATGCAGTTCAGATCCTTGAATATGAGCCTTTTACGTTTTGAAGTCAAAGAATTGGGAATCTTTAGCGTGATCTGCCTGCTTGGCTACCTCATTGCCACAAAATCGATGCTGCCGGCAAGTGCTCTGGTTCTTTATAACTACTATTCTTCTCTGGGTGGGAATTTTGTCCGTTTTTCAACCTCTGTTATAGATTTCCTTGAAGATTTTAACCTGTCCAGCGAGAGGGTCAGTTCCCTGCTTAATGATAAAGAGTTCCCTAAGGAACAATTTGGAAAAATGGAATTAAAGGATATGAAGGGTGAGATCATTTTTGATCACGTATGCTTTAACTATTCCAGATTTTCTCTAGGACTTCCCGGAACATATATTCTTGATGACATAAGCTTCCACATCCATGCCGGCGAATCAGTGGCACTGGTAGGAAAAAGCGGCTGTGGCAAGACCACTATATTTAACCTGATCGATAAAATTTACGTCGCAAAGGAGGGACGGGTTCTTCTTGACAATATCAATGTCTGTGATCTGACCAAAGAATCTATCAGAGGCAATATCACTGTCGTAAGTCAAAGCCCCTATATCTTCCACATGTCAGTAAAAGAAAATCTTCGGCTGAGCAGACCAAATGCCAGTGATGAGGAAATTCAAAATGTTTGCAGACTTGCCTGTATAGATGAAGATATTCAAAAAATGCCCGATGGCTATAACACCATTTTAGGAGAAGGCGGCGTCAATTTATCCGGCGGGCAGAAACAAAGGCTTTCTATCGCCCGGGCTATGCTTCGTGACAGTAGCATCATCCTCTTTGATGAGGCAACCTCTGCCCTTGATAATGTAACTCAGGCTAAAATTCAGACTGCCATCGATAATATGCAGCAAAACCGGACAGTGATCCTTATTGCCCACCGTCTTTCCACAGTGATCAATTCCGATAGGATTTTATATATGCAGGATGGAAAGATCTTAGCAGAAGGAAAGCATGAAGAGCTCCTTAAGATCTGTAAGCCCTACAGGGAGCTTGCGGCTCTGGAGGGAACCTCCATTCAGGAAAAGACAGCCATATAAACCATAAAAGCTGATAATAGCTTTATCGTCCCATGCATTTCATTACACCGGCAAAAATTACAGCCGGAAGAATATTATACATAATACTTATGACTCTAAGTCTTAATGATACTTTTTTATCAGTAAGAGGAGCCTTGCCCCACTTAGTCATAGCCCTGTATTTTAAATACTCATCCTTTAGGGGATGCTTGCAGTTTTTACACCAGGGACGATTTACAAAACCGCTCAGATAATGAATGATAACAGGGGCTTTATTGGCTTCATCAATGATGTGCTGACTATAGTATTTTCGTCCTGTTACTATCCTGATTTTTTTTGCCTTTGCAGCTACGATAGCATTCATCAGGTTATATCTGGGATCAAGTATTTTGATCTTACCCCTGCATACATTGTTGATGGTCCCTTCACTTAAAACAGGCGGCCTTCCCCGGTATTTTTTGATATAGTCAAAACATTTGGTCAAATAATCTCCTTCACGCCATTTTACAAGATCCATCAAAACAACTCCGTCATTGATGGCTTTCTCCTCCGGTAACAGTCCCATAGCTTTATTATCCTTAGCTGTATGTATGGTTTCAACGCCTGCTAAGACACAGTCCCCAAGATCCATCTCCCATAATGGTTTTAAGCTATCTGTTACAACAGTATCACTATCAAGATAAAGTATCCTGTCGATACCCTTTATCCTGCCAAAAAACAGCTTTGCATAAACACTTTCCGTATGTCTCCCTGTATCTTTTACATCCAGATCATAGGCAATAGACTTAAAGGAAAGGATATGTAATCTCTGGCCGTATTTATCTGCCAGTTTTTTTAGCTCATCTCCTGACTTTTCAGTTATCCCCATATCAATGAAATATACATGGATCTCTCCTCTTTCTTTATTGTTTTCAAATAAGGAGGTAAGGGAAACAGTCTGTTGTTCTA
This sequence comes from Lachnospiraceae bacterium, assembly GCA_024680675.1. GTDB lineage: Bacteria > Bacillota > Clostridia > Lachnospirales > Lachnospiraceae > UBA2868. The sequence goes on from JAILBX010000204.1 coordinate 3,653, forward strand.
TATAAGCTTCATTGCATGCATATGCCACATTAATGACCATTGTTGATTCTCCGTCTTTTGTGTTTATTCCACCTGTGATTCACTGACCCATCCTGTTTTCCATTCACCATCAGTCCAGTAGGCTATTTTCAGCCATTTTTTTCCGTTTTCAGCAGTGGCATCCCCCGGATATACCTCTAAGGCTGTTTCATTGGGAATAGTACATATGATCTCATAATCGGTTCCCGGACCGGTTCTCATATTAACATAACCATCCGGCGCATTTACATATACATAATTTTGCTCTATTGTCCCTGACTCTGAAGCTTCTGCTTCAATATTTTCCTTTTCTTCCTCATAAGCCTCATTGGAAAGCTCTTCATCATAAGCTTCCTTTTCATTAAGGGATCCATCATTTTTCGCAGACTCGGCTGTATCTGCTTCTTTAACTGCTTCAGCCTTTTCTTCGACGGATTCTTCTATCTTTTCTTTAGCAGTATTTTCAACCCTTTCTTCGTCAGTTTTTTCAGCCTTTTTTGCACTTTTCGCTCCACACCCCATACCCGGGACAAGGCATAATATCACAAAAAATAATATTATTATTTTCTTCCAGATCATGCTTATCTGGTCTCACCTCCCTCAGATTTTCCTCTCCTTTTTAATTGTCCGGTCATTTTTTAATATTCCGTCTCTTTCTGTACTTGTATTTAAAACCATCCTTCAAAGTGTTGCCATGTATTTACTGTCATTTATCAAAAAAATCTCCAAGGATCCTTAATATTTCCTCTCTGCCTGCAGTCTTGAGAATATAGCCTTCAGGTTTCAGTTTCACAACCCTCTTAATACTTTCTCTGTCTCTTATACCTGTAAGGAACATAACAGGTATATTATGGGTCTCCTCATGTGTCCGAAGCATCTGAAGAAGCTGAGGGCCATCCACCACCGGCATTTCGTAATCCAAAAGGATCATATCCACTTTATGATTCGTCAGAAAGCTGATGGTCTCCATTCCGTCTATCACGTGATTAATAATATATTCCTTTTTCAGCCAGTTACTGATCATCGTTCCGTAAAGCTGATCATCGTCTACTAACAGCAATCTCTTTTTTGCATCACGATTACTATTCTCTTCTATTACTATTTCAAGCTTTTCAGTCAACAGCTTCATATCCACAGGCTGATCGATCCATACAACGCTTTCCAGTACAGGTGCATTGTCGAAATAGAGTTTACGGTTTTTCCCGGATCCTATTACAATGAGTCCACAGCCCTTATATTTAGCCTTGTTGCAGACCATAGTAAGCTCCTTTAGAATTGTCTGATCATCCAGCATTTCATCTGACAGATACAAAATGATCACATCAGACATATAGTCATCCTCTGTAATATTTAAGAAGCCGGCGTCTGTCATTTTTACTTCATATTGGAGGTTCCTAAGTTTTTTTTCCAAACCCTTAACCACAACTGAAAAATGATTGGTTACCAACAAAAGCTTATTCATTTCCACTTTCCTCCATAATCCTTACCATTCCTGCCAGATCATCATTCTCAAAACAGGACTTCAGCTCTTCCATTCTTTTCATATGCTCTGCCGAAAGGGAATACTCCTCGATTTCTGCAAATACACTTCTGATGATCTCTTTATCTTTCCCTTCAGCAGCCTCCTTAAGAGATTCATAAACACTTTCCATAAGGTAATCATCAAAATCATCATCCTCATTATAATCTGTCTGTAATTCTGATCCTTTTTCTGCCTTAAGCTCTGCCTCCGGAGCACTGTCCTCGAAAATATAAAAAAGCCTTTCTTTATATTTTAACAGATTTATGATCAGGTATTTATGATTTTCACCTATGAAGTCAATATTTTCTTCCTTTCCGGCATATTCTAAAGCTTCGGCCTCATCAGCAAGTGCCACTGCACCTATCAGTCTGGCGGAGCTTTTAAGAGCATGCACCTTGATCGTATAGTTTTTCCAATCCTTTTTGTAAAAGAATTTCTCAAGTTCCTCTGCCTTAGTATCAATAGCCTTATAAAAAAGCTCCAACACCACACGAAAGGCTTCTTGTGAACCACTGTTTTGGAGGGCTAGCGCTACATCGATCCCGTCTATGGAATCACACCATGAAATGTTGCTTTTCTTTTCTTCAGAAGAGACCTTTGTCCCCGATGCCGACTCCCCGGCTTCAGCTTTTTCATCAGCTCTTTTTTCCGTCAAGCTCTCTTGATCCATTACTGAACTGCCTTCATCTGAGCTCAAGAAGGCTCCTATATTATAGGACTTCTCTCCTTTCGTATAATACAGAATACCTATGCAGCCCGGTCCGCTGTTTGATGAAATAGCTGCGGTAGCCTGTTGAAAGACCACCTTTTTAAAGGGCGCATGCTTTAAAACTTCTTCGCCAAACATCAAAAGAATTTCCTCTGCAACATCTACATAAGTAATAAAGACTATATCCGGATCCGGGGTTATATCTATGGGGAAAGCTTTTTTAATATATCCCCTGTAGGCCTTCCTCATATTTCCAAACCATATTCCCCCTATACCTGACCGGTTTTCCCTTACACGGAGACAGGGATGGATCTGTAATGCAGATAAGATAGCATGACCCTTTTTACTGACCAGCCTGTTTCCTGTCATATATCCTGTTTCCTCAAGTACAAAACTACATTGTATCCGGTGTTTTGCCTCATTCAATTCCCTTATTATCTCATCCACAGGAATATCCTGCCCTACAAGTCTGCTGGCGATCAGAGCCAGTATACCGGTTCCGGAAGACATGCTTCCCGAATTGATAACAGTGACATTGTCAAAAGCTTCCGCAGCCTCTGAAGCCCTTTCAAAATCTGTAGCCATTGATGATGATACTGCGATATATATAAGATGATGGGCCTTCTTCAACAGATCCGCAAAAATTTCAGTATATTGAGAAGAATTCTGTGCCATTGACAAGGCATTTCCTCCTTCTCTTATATGACGGATCAGTTCATCAGCAACTATCTGGCTTCCATCCTTAAAAATGCCTCCATCCGTCTGAAGCAGAAAGGGGATCACAGCAAGGTTCAACCTGCGGATAAGACTTTCCGGTATATCCACAATACTTGAACAGGCAATGACCACAGGTACTTTTCTTGCATATCCCCTTGCTGTTTTAATACCATTTTCCATTCGAGGAGCTTTGCGTCTTAAATTCACCTTATCTTTATTGATATGCCTTATCAGTATATTCTCCAGATTTGATCCTGAAACCGGCTTTACTATATAACCGTCAAATCCGACCTTATGATAGAGCTCACGGTTTTCGCTTCCCGCATTAGCTGTAAGAACCACAACCGGGACATCACGGTTAAGTCCCCCCACTTGATTCCTGAGCTTTTGGAGACATTCGATCCCATCCATTTCAGGCATCAAATGATCCATTAATATCACATCATAATGATATTCCAGGGTTCTGTCCAGTGCATCCCGCCCCTTTAACACGGTGTCCACCTGTATCCTTGTATCTTCTAAAAGCCTCTTTTCAACCTCCAGATTTAATTCATTATCATCCACAATAAGTATACGGGCTGTGGGAGCCTCAAAGCTGCTTTCATAGGACTGGCTTCTTACCTCACCAAGATTATGTATATTAAGCTCTCCCACCGGGGTCTTCTCTGAGATTCCCTGTTTCAGAGTAACCGTAAAGGTTGAACCCTCTCCGTAAACACTGTCAACGGCTATTGTACCCCCCATAAGATCGATCAGCTGTTTAACTATCGACAGTCCCAGTCCCGTACCTTCGATATAGCGGTTTTTTTCTTCATCCACCCTTTTGAACATATCAAAGAGATAAGGAATAGAATCTTTTTTTATACCTATTCCTGTGTCAGATACGCTTATCCTGAGGGATACAGTATTTTCATCTATATTCTTACTCTCAATATAAAGAGCAATGGTACCTTCCTTAGTATACTTTACAGCGTTATTCAAAAGATTGATAAGAATCTGTTTGATACGAACCTCATCCCCATACAGCACAGAAGGTACGCCGGGGTCAATGGAAACATTAAACTTAAGGCCCTTTTCCTCTGCCCTTAACCACATCATATTAACTATTTCAGATATCATGTTTCCAACCCTGTAATCCACAGGAATGATATCCATACTTCCTGCCTTTATCTTGGAAAAATCCAGAATGTCATTAATAAGAGCAAGAAGTAAATTACCTGCCCCTTTTATCCCGAGAGCATCCCTGATAACATCTTCGGAAACATCCCTCTGTCTTAAGATCAGCTCATTTAATCCAAGAATCGAATTGATGGGTGTACGGATCTCATGACTCATACTGGAAAAAAAACGGTTTTGGGAAATATTAAGTTCTTCTGCCCTTTGTGTTTCCCTTTTTGCCTTTTTATTCTCATTCTTGAACAAACGCCTTTGGGTACTTATCATCAAAAAACATACCGCACCTACAACCAGAAGACACATGAAGGAGTTGATAAACATGATTTTTTTGCTTTTATCAGCAAAGAGCTCCGGATGGGTATAGTCATAGTAATAACATCCGACGGTTATCAAAGCAGTCAGAAAGAGAAGCGTATTTCTCCATACGCCTCTAAGCACCAGTCCTATAAAAATGATAATAAATATAAACCAGGTTGCACCTCCTCCGTCGACTCCTAAATTATATAAAAAAACGGTTGGATAGATGACAAAAACTATAACTGTCAATACCAGTTTTTCGGCTAATCTTATCTTATTTAAACAAAGACATATAATAGTTATGGGAAGATTCACCATACAGGAAGCCAGAAGTATGGCTGAATCAAAGCCCATAGTCCCCACTCCCAAAACAGCATCTGCTGCCAAAGAACTTAATATTATTAGAACTGATACAAGGCTAAGTACTATAAAAAATCTTTCAGAAACATCCCTTTGGGGATCCCTGGTGGAATACACTACATATTTTACATAATCCTTTAGCTTCTTCATTCTCTTATACCTCCAAGAGAGCTTTTCCTTCAGGTAATACCTGTAGCATCACTCTTTCAAAATCGTTAAGATCTATGGGCTTAGCTATAAATCCGTCAAATCCTTCTCTGACAAACATCTCTCTTGCCCCGGATAACATATTGGTAGTAAAGGCTACTATGATTACCTGTTTACTTAGCTCCTTTGAAAGCTCACGTATCCTGTGCATAGTCTCAACGCCATCCATACCGGGCATCATATGATCCATAAAAATAATGTCATAATCAGCCTGTCGGAATTTATCTATCGATTCCATGCCGTCTAAAGCGGTTTCCACCACCATTCCATATTTTTTGAAAAGTCCTGTTGCAACAAAAAGGTTCATGGGCTCATCATCTACCACAAGAGCTCTTATTCCATTTAAAATCAGACGTTTTTTCCTATCCATGAGTCCCGCTTCCTTAGCGTTTTTTCCTTCATTCAGTATTCGGATAATTGAATAGGTGTAGAGAGGTTTTGATATGAATAATACCCTGCTCTCCTTATTGGGAATAAAACCTTCCTCTGTGGCCACTACGACAATAAGCTCCCTCCTGCTCAGTTCATCAAAATAATCTGCATTTTCCAGGTATTCCTCCTCACCCATGAATATATGTGAAACACTGTTTTCATTGATCATGCGCTTAATATCGGAAGCTGTCTCTGTAGAATACAATAAAATGCCGGCCTCTGAAGCTACTGTTTCAACCATTGTCCGATAAAAATCCCTGATCCTGGCTACCTTATATTTATCCTGTCGAACATGGAGTAAAACAGCATTGTTGAATTCCTTATTTACTCTGAGACATGGAGACTTATCCACCACCTTCTGGGGAATGGTTACACGAACTGTTGTACCTGAACCGGGCTCACTTTCAATACGGACAAATCCACCCATTTTATGGGTTAATCCATAGACAATAGAAAGACCAAGACCAATTCCTCCACTGCTTCTGTTTCTTTTTCTGTTTCTCTGATACATAGTGTCAGCGGCTAAGGCAATAGTCTTTCTTTCCATGCCTTCACCTGTATCTATGATCTCTATACACAGGTTGACTCCATAGGGAGTCTCCTCTGCTGAAAGTGAGATATAGACTCCGCCTTTTTGGGTAAATTTAACGGCATTTTCTAAAATATGGCGAAATATCTTATGAAGCTTTTTTATATCTCCTTTCATCTTCATTGGTAAATTAGGGCTCATATTTACAACAAGTTCCAGATTTTTGTCCTTCTGAATGCTCCTGAAATACCTTACAACATCATTTATCAATGCTGTGCTCATATAATCATCCTCTTCAAGGATCAGTTTTTTTCTTTTTGATTCCGTATAGTCCTGAATGTCTTCGATCTGATGAGACAGTCGGAATCCTGCCTGCCTGATGGACAAGACCTCTTCTGAGTCATTTCCCTCTAACATAATATCTGACATTCCCATTACCACATTAACGGGGGTTCTAAGCTCATGAGAAATATTGGAAAGGAAATCTTCCATATCTTCATCATAGGCTTCTATCTTATTATCCTTAGCCTTGTTCAGCTCCTCTAAGTCAATTCTTTCCTGTATGCTTCGGATACAGTTCAGATACAAGAGTACTACTCCCATAAAGACCATAAGTATCTTAAAAAGATTTAAAGGATCAAAAACATAATCCGTATTTCTGACAGCCATCACGATCTGAATTAATAATAAAATAAGATATTCAAACAAAAAGACTGTCAAAAATATCTTTCTGTTCATTACGGCAAAGGTTACAAGCAAAAGCATAGCAATAATAGATACTTCAAATATACTGCTTCTGTGTACTCCAAGGTATAAGGCAATTAAAGAGGCGAAAGAAAAATAGATGATTTCTCGCATATCCTCACTGCTTTTATTTGCGATATGAAGGATCCAGCATCCGATTATACCCAGGATCATCAGGGGTGGCACCCAGAACTCCCATCCCAACATATAACTTTCAATTACCAGCCCAATACCGATAACTGAAATCACTAAAATAGCAAATTGGTTATTTGTTCTACGATTCATACTCTGTTCCCTCTATCAATCACCGGTCATGATGACAAAAGTGCTTTTTTAAAGGACCGGGTAAGACAAACTCTTAAAGCATCAGACTAATATTAACTACCATTCTACCATAGTTTAATACTTTACTGAACAGAATAAAAAATAATGAATTTTTTTCAAATAACACTTGACAGATTCTTGATGAAAAAGGATGATTTATATATGAAAACTTGGATAGTAATTGTCGATGATGAACCTTACAGCCTTACCAGTGCAAGATCCTTGCTCGCGGCTGAGAATATGAGAGTTAGTTGCCTGACCTGTGGTATGGATTTACTGAAATTCATGAAGATCAACAGGCCTGATTTAATTCTTCTTGATGTTATGATGCCTCAAATGGATGGATTTGAGACTCTGACCAGGTTGCGTGAGCAGGAAAAAGCAGATAACAGATCGGAAATTCCGGTCATCTTTCTCACCGGTGAAAATGATAGCGTGGCCGAAAGAAGGGGGTTAAAACTTGGAGCTTCCGACTATATTCACAAGCCTTTCAACAAAGATATTTTACTCAGCCGCATAAGTAATATCATAAATAACAGTAAGCGAATTGAAAGTCTCACAAACGATGCCACAATAGATAAATTAACAGGGTTTTTCAACAAGAGCGAAGGTGTAAGCAGAGTGACTGAAAATCTGCTTATTTCTTCAGGTGCGCTTTTAATACTTGATCTTGACAATTTTAAGCTGGTCAATGATCTCTTCGGACACGAAAAAGGCGACCTTATTCTAAAATCATTCGCTGATATTGCAAAGAACATAACGGAAGACGGAGATATCCTCTGCCGCATCGGGGGAGATGAATTCCTCTTCTTTTGCTTAAGCCTTCTCAATGAAGACTCATTATCTGCCTTTACTTTGAGCTTAAACAAAAGGCTTGAAGAAGAGGCTCTGCTTCTTCTCGGTCCGGATCATGGTATTCCCCTTGGCGTGTCTGTAGGTGCGGTAATGGTACCTGAATACGGTACAGATTATGATAAGCTGTTTAAAATGGCAGATGAAGCAATGTACAAAACCAAGCAGAAGGGCAGACATGGCTTTACTGTATTTACAGATTCCGAGCCTGCTTACGAGATAGATCAAAATCCCGACAAAGTACTTCTTCGCCTGACAAAGATCATTGAAGAACGAAACGAAGGCAGAGAAGCTCTTTTACTCGGAAAGGGAGAATTTTCTATAATATTCCGCTTTTTGGAGCGTTTTAAGAGCAGTTATGATCTTAAAAATGTGCTCTTATTGTTTATTGTGGTACCCGGGAAAAATATGGATGCTAAAACCGCAAACGATACTTTTGCTTCATTTGGCAGGGTATTGCAAAAAACTCTCGGTAAAAGTGACCTTATTATGCAAAACAAAAACAACCAGTTTCTTGTTCTGCTTCCAATGATGGATATTTCCGATGCAGATAATATTTACAAGAGAATAATGGCGGCCTGGAAAGAAATACCGGAAAGTATTGATTTTGAAATAAAAACATCTTTACAACAACGATAAGGAGCATTCTGTACACGATACTCTCCTCGGGCTTCTTTACTGTTTTTCTACGATAATTATTCAAGGAGAAGATTCTGTATGTATTGGTATGCTTTAGTTGGGATACTTGCTACCGCAGTTCTCATAATAGAAAACTTTGACATCCTTTTTGACGGTAAAAATGACCGACAATTTCCCGAAATTGAAACCTACAAAAAATTTTTATACGGTATCATTGCATATTATATTACCGACGTTTTATGGAGTATTCTCAACAGCCTGCATCTGACCGGTCTGCTTTATTTTGATACACTGGTATATTATATTGCTATGGCTGTAGGCGTACTGTTTTGGACTGGATTTGTTGTAACTTATCTTGGTGAGAATAACTTATTTAGCTATTTTCTCACTTATGCCGGCCGATTTTGCTTTGTAGCAGTTGTGACAATAACCATTATCAACCTCTTTACCCCCATTCTCTTCTGGTTTGATGAAAACGGTACCTATTACGCCGGCATAGCAAGACATATACAGCTTATCTTTCAGATATTGCTGCTTCTGCTTACTTCTGTCTACACCTTAATGGCTATCCCCCATGCAGAAGGCGCTTCCAAAAAGCGATATCGTACAATTTTTCTCTTTGGTCTTGTTGTCGCGATCCTTCTTCTTATTCAGATTCCCTATCCCTTCCTTCCTTTATATACAATAGGCTACATGTTAGGTTCCTCCCTGCTTCACTCCTTTGTAGTCAATAACGAGATTGACGAATTACTGAAACGTCAATCAGAGCTTGCCATCGCTGCAAATAAGGCAAAATCATCTTTTTTGTCAAATATGTCACATGAGATCCGTACACCCATCAATGCAATATTGGGAATGAACGAGATGATCCTGCGTGAAAATGAAAACCAGAATGTACTGACCTACTCAGAAAACATCAGAACGGCCGGAAACACCCTGCTAAGCCTGGTTAATGATATCCTGGACTTTTCAAAGATCGAGGCGGGAAAACTGGAGATCATCCCGGTTGAATACGACCTTTCATCAGTCCTTAGTGATCTCGTTAATATGATACAGCCACGGGCTAAGGAAAAGGGGCTCGAACTAAAACTTACATTCAATCCAAATACCCCAAAGCACCTCTATGGTGATGAAATACGTTTGAAGCAGATAATCACAAATATTCTTACCAATGCTGTAAAGTACACAGAAAAAGGCAGCATTACCTTTGCCTTGGATTATGAACAAAAGCCCAATCTGCATGACAGTATATTCTTAAAAGTGTCTGTCAGTGATACCGGTATAGGAATAAAGCCGGAGGATATAGAGAGGCTGTTCTCAAAGTTTGATCGTATAGAAGAAAAACGCAACCGAAAAATTGAAGGCACGGGTCTCGGAATGAATATCTCCCAGAGTCTTCTGGAAATGATGAACAGTAAACTCGAGGTAAAAAGTGTTTACGGTGAGGGTTCTGTCTTTTCCTTCTGTTTAGAGCAGCAGATCATATCATGGAAAAATCTCGGCAATTATGAAGATTCTTATCGTGCTTTTCTTTCCCTTCGAAAGAAGGACAATGCCCACTTCTTTGCTCCTGACGCACAGGTTATGATGGTAGATGACAACCCAATGAATCTTACTGTCTTCAAAAGTCTTCTGAAACGTACCGGAATAAAGGTCGACACGGCAGATAGCGGTGATGAAGGTCTGACCTTATCCTCTAAAAAGAAATATGATATTATTTTTCTTGACCACATGATGCCTGAAAAAGATGGTATCGAAACACTCCATGAATTACGTGCCCGAAAAAATGATCCTAACAGGAATACCCCTGTCATCTGTCTTACCGCAAGTGCTGTCTCCGGTGCCAGAAAGCAGTATATTGATGCAGGCTTTGATAATTATCTTTCAAAACCAATAAACCCTTCAAAGCTGGAAAATATGATAATATACTATCTGCCGGATGAAAAGATCGAAAAAAAATATGAAGCTGATGATACAGTAACCGATCAGGAAATTCCAAAAATCCTGCAGCCCTTGCTTGGACAGGACTGGATCGATCTGCCTTCAGGCATGAATAGCAGTAGCAGCCCTGAAGCATATATTGAGCTGCTCAGATTTTTTTATGAACACTTCGATCAGCTGGCAAATAAATTAAATGAATTATATCAAAAGGAAGATTGGAAAAGCTATATCATCAAAGTTCATGCCATAAAAAGCTCTGTAAGACTAATTGGTGCAAATGACTTGGCAAATGAGGCTCAGGAGCTGGAAGATGCCGGAAAAAACAATGATCTTGAGTATATACATGAAAACCACCATGTGTTTATGACAAAATACCTCAGTATCAAGGCTCCACTTACGGAAATCTTCTTTAAAAAAGAAGATCCTATTAAAAAACAGAAAGCTGATCCGGATCTGCTGGAAACTGTATACGAAGAAATACTGTCAGCTGCTGAAGAAATGGACATTGAGCGGATTGAGAGCGTGATCAGGGAAATCAGTGAATACAGTATCCCTGAATCTGAAAATTCCTTATGGGAAGATCTTATGGAAGCTGTGAAAAGATATGAGTATAACAGGATAACAGAATTACTAAAAGAAAAAACCGGCTGATATCACCTTTGAAATTAAGGTATTGTCGCTCCTTATCATTATCCATCATCATTATGATTTCTATGCTCCTGTTGACTAAATCCCCAAAAAAGATGATAATATTCAGGTATTGTTTTAGTTTATTGTCTGTTTATGTAAAGGTTATAGATTTCTTCTGATCATTAAGAGGTTCAAAATGGGAATACAATTTGCAAAAGCTCTTAAAAAACTCAGGACAGAGAAAGGACTTTCACAACGGGAACTGGCAGATAAGATGTATGTTACCCGTTCAACAATAGCACGATGGGAAAACGGTAGTCGATTACCCGATGTGTCAATGATCACACGTCTTTCCCAATGCCTCGAAGAGGATGTCAACACCTTACTGAATGTTATGTCGGATACCGATGAAGTACCCATTGTTATCATGCTCGATGACAGAAAGATCTCCCTTACCGGTGGCCTCAATGTTTTGGAAGAGGTTTTACCCAATGCCAATATCATAGGTTTTTCACGCCCATCTGAAGCTATCGAATACGCAAAATCCCATCAGGTTTCTTTGGCTTTTTTAGATATCGAGCTAGGATCAGTGAACGGCTTTGACATTTGCGATACACTCCTTAAGATAAATCCCCGTACAGCTGTTATATTTGTCACTGCCTATAGTGATTACTCCTTAGATGCATGGGGAACCGGTGCCGTTGGTTTCATAGTAAAGCCTATTACTCCTGAGGG
>JAILBX010000207.1 GCA_024680675.1 Lachnospiraceae bacterium
TATTTTTTCTTTATTGAAGCCATAGGTCAGTTTATTCATAAGGACAGGTTAGGGGTATTTATCCTGCAGATTTTTTTTACCTGGGCAAGTCTTATTCTTATCGTCAAGCTGTCAGGACTCTTTTTGAATGCAAAAAAGACAATAGCAGTAGTCCTTATCTTTCTTTTTACCCATACTTCGATTCTCTGGGGCGGAAATACTCTTGAAGAATATATGCTGCCCTTAAATCTTCTCGTTTTATATACAAGCGTCAGATTTTTCAGATATAAAAAGCTTTCTGAGGATGAAATGCCGGACCATATCCCTTATATAGCAGGTCTTGCCTTTGGCATAATGCTTTTTGCCAAGGTAACAGTAGCCGCCCCCATAGCAGGTATCTGTTTAGGGACAGCGATCAGCCTTTTAAGCTTTAAAAAGATCAGGGGCTTCTTTTTTTACTGTCTCTATTTTGCCTTTGGAGCTCTCACTGCCATAATACCCATAATACTTTTCTTTTATTACAATGGCTGCTTAAAGGATATGCTCTACTGCGTATTTGAGTTTGCCTACCTGAGGGGAACCGACTTTTCGGATCCCTTTACAATAAAGTGGGAGATAAAGCTAAGCGCCTGCTTTTTAGGCTTTTTAACAGGTATATTGCATATTCCGGGAATGACGGAATTTATTGTAAGAGCAAAGATCATTTTCTCGGATAAGGGGGCTTCGAAAACGGAAGCTAAGGAGACCTCTGAAGTATCGGATGATGTGACATTAGAAAAGTCTGCTTCCTCTGTTCCGGCTTTGGAGGGCATTGAAAGTGAAAAGAAGAAGCAGCCAAAGTCCATACCCTTAGAGTACTGCCTTATGCTTATTTTGTCGTCTCTTATCACCTATGTGCTTTTGCATTTGGGAAATCCCTGGATCTATTATTTTATGACCACAGAACCCATAATGCTATTTTCCCTGATACTTTTACTCTATATGTATGACCCCCTGGTTGTCTTTTCAGGAGTCAGAGAGGCTTTGTGCCTTATATGCATGGGGGTATATTTCTTTAATTTTGGAATGAGCAGTATAGATACCATTCAGGCTCCCTTATATGAAAGGGGAAACAGCTACTATCAGGAGTATTATGATGATGCAAGGGCTCTTGGAATGCTTATCCCTCCAAATGAAAGGAACAGCGTCTTTTCCCTTGATACTGATATGACCTTTTTTGAGGCTACCCAGATAATGCCCTGCTACAAGTATCAGATCAATCTTCAGTTTTTTATAGATCTAAATCCCAAGATACTTGATGAGATCAAAGAGTATTTTAATACCACTCCACCAAAGTGGATGATCATAAGTAACAAGTTAGATCAATATATTCCCGAGTTATATGATGTGATAATGGCTAAATACCATATAATATCGGAGAACTCAGCCGGTTGTTTATATATGCTGGATCAGTAATAATCAGTAAAGAAAAGAAAAAAGAGCCATGGGCTCTTTAGATATCAGAATAATGAATAGATTACTATTCCTGCAAGGATGATGATCAAAGCGACGATCTTTTTAAGATTAATCTTTTCATTGAAAATAAATACTCCAAATGCAGTTACATAGATATAACCTGTAGCCTCTAAAATAGGCCCCATGGAAAGTGGGACGACTTTATAGGCGTAAATACTGAGAAAAGTTGACCCAAAGAAAATAATGTATGCAATGATGACAAGAGGATTAAGATATTCCATTATTTTGGAGGGATATTCCTTAAGGGCGGCTTTTTTCAGCATAACCTGAGCAATGGCACTTATTAGTGTGCCTAAAAGTATAAATGATGAATATATAATAAGTTTTGAATCCATGATCATTTATTCTGTTTATCACTTTCTTTTTCTGAATCCGACAAGGCAAATAGTACTATACCTATAACAACGATCCCGGCACCGGCTATCTTTCCAAAAGAAACAGTTTCTCCAAAGAACAGCTTCCCCCACACTATTCCCCATAAAATGGTTATAGCTTTATTTGCATATGCAAGAGTAAGGGGAAGTTTTTTTAATATCTGTTGCCAGCAAATGGCGTATATTCCCAGTATAAAAATAAGTCCAAGGTAGCATAGAATAAATTCAACACTCATAAAACTGTAGCTGGCAGCTTTTTTGCTAAAAAATCCGCCAAAAGAGTAGAGCATCAGCAGGACATTAAGCAATAGGATCACGAATAATTTATTGTTCATTTTAACCTCTGACATCTGATGTTTTCCAAAAGAATTCATCAGGGAATAATGTTTTTAAAAGTCAGGAAAGGTAATGCTCGATATCATCTGCATTTTCAGCAGAAATAAGGACGTAACCATACCTTTCTGAGCTGTCATTAATTTCCGAAGGCTGGATTTCTTTTATATCTTCCCGGATCAGGTACTCGGGATGCTCCTTTTTAAGACGGTCTATAACAGATAGATCATCTTCATTGAATACAAAACGAACTCCTGCAGCTCTGTCTTTTAAAAGCTCGACCTGAGGCTCTTGTCCAAGGGCTACATCTATCACAGCATTGACAAAATCAAAGCCGGTAGACAACTCTACAAGATCACTACCGATAAAGTCCCCGCCCATACGTCCGCCAATTTCCACAATCCCTATTTTCCCGGAATCAGTTATTTTAATTTCGGAATGGGATGCACCATTTTGAATGCCTAATCCTGTCAGTGCGTGGGTAATGACCTTTTTAATAGTATTAAGTGTATTTGGATCGATAGTCGCAGGTTCAAGATGAGCCTTTTCTATAAAATGAGGAGATCCGGTAGTATATTTTTTGGTAAGGGCAAGAAAATGATGATGTCCTTTCCAGGATATAAATTCAACACTGTATTCTTCACCGGTGAGAAATTCTTCAACTAAAGCTGCCTTAATAAAACCATGCTTTTTTGCATTTGCTATTGCAGGAATAAGATCCTTATCGTTATATACTTTGGTAATTCCACGGCTTCCGGATCTGTCTAAGGGTTTTACAATAAGTGGATATTGCAGGTTCAGTTCATTTAGATCCTGAGGATCTTTAACCATTATACTTGCGGGTGACGGATCATGGTTTTCAAAAAACCTTTGTCGCATTTTATGCTTGTTTGTGGATATCTCAGTAGATTCTATGGAGTTACCTGTAAGCTTCATTTTTTCGGCAACATAATTTACTGTGATAACTGCAAGATCTGAGGCTATGGAACAGATTCCGTCAATACCGATCTCAGCGCATTTTCTTAAAATCTCTTCTTTTTCGACTATACTGATGGGATAAAAATGATCTGCACTTTTTTCACCTATCTCCCCTGCACCCCATGAGAACACATGGGTTTCTATACCTCTCTTCTTAGCCTTTTGTATCAGGGGATCCTGTAGATATGAAGCTCCGATTATAGCAATTTTTTTCATTGTATTTATTTTTCCAAAACTCATTAGCCCTTTTTATTTTTACATTTCCTGTATAAAACTATTCTCTGTCCTTGTTAAGAATCTGTCTTACTACATAAAGGGGACGATCCTTTGTCTGGATAAAAATGTTACCAACGTAAATTCCGATTATGCCCAATACTGTTATGATCATTCCGCCTACAAGTAAGATTGTGGCAATAATACTTGTCCAGCCTATCGAAACGTCTGCCACAAATTTATATAATATAAGACCTATTATCATACAGAAAGCAAACACACTCATTAAAAAACCGATTTTTACAAACAGCCGCAATATCTTATCTGATTGAGAGGTTAGAAGCTCAAGAGCCATATCAATCCTCTTTTTTAGATTGTAGGAGGATTTGCCTTCAAATCTTTCATGGTGTTCAACATCTATGGATGTCTGTTTAAAGCCGAGCCATTTTATGTACATAACAAAAGCCCTATGTTGTTCCTTCATTTTTAGGTATTCATCAATTACCTGACGTTTACTGATGCTAAAGTTACATAGAGCACTGTCATATTTTCCATCAGTGGCATAGCTGTAGATGGAGTAGAATATTTGAGATAGAAAAACCTTAAGGAAACTGTCCTTTCTTTCTGCTCTTCTTGCAAATACTACATCATATCCTTCTTGAGCTTTATCATACATTTTTATTATCTCTTCAGGATCATCCTGAAGATCACAGTCCATTACAACGATCCAGTCCCCGGTTATCTGATCCAGGCCTGCAAGTATTGCCTTCATCTGACCGAAATTTTTGGATAATTCAACTCCAATTACATGTTTATCCTTTTGACATATATTTTCAATGACTTCCCAGGAATTTTGGGGACAATTATCATTTACAAGTATGATTTCATATTCAGCTGTAATCTTTTCTAAAGCCTTCACCAGCCTTTTATACAATTCGGGTAAGGCTTTTTTGCACCCATAAACAGGAACAACAACAGATATTTTCATAAATTTCCTTTATTTGGTATAAAAATTTGAAATCTTTTCACATACTAAATCTATTTCATCGGATTTAAGTCCATAATACATTGGAAGACGCAAAAGTCTTTCACTTTCTCTGCTTGTATATTTGTCTTCACCATTAAACCTGCCATATTTTATACCTGCAGGTGCAGTGTGTAAAGGTATATAATGAAATACACTGTATATGTCATAGGATTTCAGGTAGGATATAAGTCTGCTTCTTTCTTCAAGATCCTTTGTTTTAATATAAAACATATGGGCATTATGTTCACAATCGAGAGGAATAGAAGGCAGATCTATGAGTCCTGATCCTTTAAGATGTTTTAGTCCTTCATAATACCTATTCCATGAAGCTAAACGATTATCGTTTATTTCATTTGCTCTAAGAAGCTGAGCATAGAGATAGGCTGCATTGAGTTCGCTGGGTAAATATGAAGATCCTGAACTTACCCAGGTATATTTATCTATCTGTCCTCTGAAGAAACGGCTTCGATTAGTTCCTTTTTCTCTTATGATTTCAGCCTGTTCAAATGTATCATCATTCTTAACAAGAAGGGCACCGCCTTCTCCCATAGAAAAATTCTTTGTCTCGTGAAAACTGAAGCATCCGATATCACCTATCGTACCAAGGTAACGTCCCTTGTATTTGCTCATAACAGCCTGAGCCGCATCTTCTATCACATATAAATTATGTCTTTTTGCGATATCAAGAATCGTATCCATCTCACAGGATACCCCGGCATAATGAACAGGAACGATTGCCTTCGTTTTTTCTGTTATAGCATCTTCTATAAGTTTTTCATTTATGTTCATAGTATCCGGTCTTATATCCACAAATACGACTTTTGCACCTCTTAAAACAAATGCATTGGCAGTGGATACAAATGTATAGGAAGGCATTATTACTTCATCACCGTAGCCAATATTACAAAGCATTGCAGCCATTTCCGTTGCATGTGTGCAGGATGTTGTAAGAAGAGCATGTTTTGCAGAAAAGCTTTTTTCGAACCAGGAATTACATTTCCTGGTGTATTCGCCGTCTCCGCATATTTTATGTTTTTCCATAACATCTTTTACATAATATAATTCATCACCCATATACAAAGGGATATTAAAATCTATCATTCTTTTCCTCTGTTTTTTGTTAAATAAATAGAAATCTGCACCATTTTATGTATTTTTATTTCTACTTAATGAATTCTTTAAAATCTGATAAATAAAGGACTTCTTCTCCATTGATCATTGATTTAAGAGCCCAGTATGCGTTATTTCTGGAACCCATTACGAGTAATACCAAGGCTATCAGAGAAACGAAAACAACCATTCCTCTTATCTCATACAGATGAGACCATATTTTAAGATGACTGGTTTTTTTATATATCCATCCAAGAATATAAAATGCATTTATAAAAAGTAATACAACATAGGTGAAATATACAGCACTCTCTACCCTGCCTGACCCCGAGTTTCCTATTCCATAATATGGTGGACAGAATAAAATACAGAGCCATATAACCGAGATAATAAGCGGTATAAGCGGATATTTAAAGTGATCTTTAATTTTATCCCTGGACTTGTAAATAATACCTGCCATTATGGGTAATGATATTATCAGAATATAGACTATCTTAAGATCGGTCCATTCCGTAATCCGCCATATTGCATGGCAGCTTGCCGAAATGATCGTCTGAACAGCTCTTATAAAAGGATTATAATCAGTCCCTTCTCTTTCAAATCTGGCAGCTGTACCGGGAGCTGCTATATGAATTACAGATCCTATGAGAGTGGCAATGAAAACAGATATATACCCCGGTATTACTTTCTTGTTATTTTGCAGACAATTGTAAATTAAAAAAGCTGCTGAAAGTGTTAAAGCAGATAATAAGGTTATGTAATTTGCACCCGCAATAATAAATCCTAAAACAGTGGCTAAAATGATAGTTATTACATTTTGTTTAAATTGGTATTTGACCAGAAAATGGGCAAACAATAAAAATAGCGCCCAAAATAAGCCGTAACTCATTGCTCCTGTATGCCAAAACAGACTGTCAGAAATATCAGGTGCACCCTGAAAAATAAGAAATATTATGGAGAAGGCTATAAAAATGACATCCAGCCTGTCACCCCCAATAAGCTTTCTGATTATATGATCCAAGAAAATAAATACTGCTATGCTTACCGCTATCATAAGTATTAAAGGGGTAAGAGAGTAGTATTTATCACCATATAATCCCGGTTGGAGTGAAAGGATAAAGGCGGAAGCGTAGCCGCCACCCCAATTGAAATAAAAGTGTGCATCTGTTTTGACGGCTGCTTCAAGTACTTTTAAAAGTGAATGTGTTTCCTCCCAGGCTTCTCCTGTATATTTGGAGTAAGTGAGGTCGTCAGTTCTTGGGTAAGATTTCCTGGCAACAAGTATCAGAGGAAGAAGACTGATAAGAAATATCAGAACAAAAAACAAAGTATATATTTTTTTGGGCAATTTTTTGTGGTATATGAAATTGATGAAATTTGTATATAAGTCGGATATTTTTTTTACCATAAACTCTCCTTTTAGTAGGATTATTGATCTTTTTTTATGAAAGTATAATATATGATTATAGGACTCTTAAAGATTTTTTTCAATGCATAATTACTATATCTTCGACCTAAAAAGGACATTTGAATTTGGTTGTTATTTTGTTTTTGATATAAAATATACCCTTGACATTGTTGTTAGCTTTATGATATAAGTATTGGGTGAGTTTTTTAAGCTTATATAGGGGATTGGTCAAATGGTATGATAGGGGTCTCCAAAACCTTTGGTGGGAGTTCGATTCTCTCATCCCCTGTAGATTTAATGTCTCGGAATTTTTGATTCCGGGACATTTTTTATTGTGAAGCATTACGTTTTTTAAGTATACTTTTTATATGACTTTGAATTGTCACATTTTTATAAAAGCCTTTGCTTACTGACTATTATTTTTTTACATTTCTTTGTTAAAATCTCCTGACTTATAACTTAATCATTGCAGTGAATCTTATTAAATGTTACTATAAAAAAGGCTTTCGAAGTTTATCGATACAGGTTAATCAAGAGATGGGTTAGAGCGTTTTGATCTAAGGAGAAGAAGATGAATCAGTTTAAAAAATATCTGATAGAAACCAATAAGGATCTTGATCTTACAAAGGCAGATGACACTTTTTATGACTACATTGGTCTGACTAAGGTTTTAAACCTTGATCAGGTTATACCGCCGCAGGATCTTATACAGTTAAAAAATGCCATATTTGCCATAAATCCGGGAATGCCAGGCCTTACTTGCTTTAGAATAAAGACAGCTGAGGGTATCCTTGAATGGATAG
>JAILBX010000008.1 GCA_024680675.1 Lachnospiraceae bacterium
TAGCTTTAAAATTTTATTATCGGATAGTATCTTGTCAAGGTCAGATTGATAAGTTATACTAATGTGAAAGTAGCAGATATAAAAATTTTAATAAAATAAAGGAGGCCTTCATGGACCTAAAAGATTGCATCAAAGGACGAAGAAGCATAAGAAAGTTTACCGATGAACCCGTATCCCATGAAACCCTTGAAAAGGTGGTTGAGCTGGCATCATTTTCTCCTTCATGGAAGAATACCCAGATAGTACGTTATATTGCCATTGACGATCCCGGACTAAAGGCTAAGATTGCCAAAGAATGCACAACAGGCTTCACCTACAATGCAGCTACAATGGAATCTGCGCCCATGCTTATAGCCGTTACGGTTATCAAAAACAGATGCGGTTATGAAAAAGACGGATCCTATACCACAAACAGAAAGGATACATGGCAGATGTTTGATGCCGGTATTGCCAGCCAGACCTTCTGTCTTGCAGCTTATGAATATGGCCTTGGAACAGTTATTATGGGCATATTTGACGAAAGCCTTTCCGATGTCCTGGATATTCCCGAAGACAGAGAGCTTGTTAATATAATCTGTATAGGACATCCTGCCGAAAATCCTGATATTCCCAAAAGGAAACAGGTATCTGAACTTATTACATACAAATGATGATAAAAGGGACGATATATCGTCCTTTTTTCTTGTGAGAAAAGGAGTAATAAATGAGACACTTAATGAATCCACTGGATTTTTCCGTTGAGGAGCTTGACAAGCTTATGCTCCTTGCGGATGACATAAAATCCGATCCCAAAAAATATTCCCACTATTGTGACGGTAAAATACTTGCCACCTGCTTTTATGAGCCAAGCACCAGAACAAGACTCAGCTTTGAGTCTGCCATGCTCCAGTTAGGGGGACAGGTTTTGGGTTTTGCCTCGGCAGATTCTTCCTCTGCCGCCAAGGGCGAAAGCGTATCCGATACCATAAGGATAATCTCCTGCTATGCTGATATCTGTGCCATAAGACATCCTAAGGAGGGTGCTGCTCTTGTAGCGGCCTCAAAATCCCTGATCCCGGTAATAAATGCCGGAGATGGCGGTCACCAGCATCCTACCCAGACTCTTACGGATCTTATGACTATCCATGCCCTAAAGGGCAGCTTTGATAATATTACAATAGGTCTCTGCGGAGATCTGAAATTCGGTCGTACCGTTCACTCCCTGGTGGATGCCCTGGTGAGATACAAAAATGTAAAATTTGTTTTCATATCTCCCGATGAGCTTAAAATTCCAAGCTATATAAAGGATGATGTCTTAAAAAGATCAGGCTCCGAATATGAAGAGGTATCAAGACTTGAGGACGTGATGCCAAAGCTGGATATACTTTACATGACCAGAGTCCAGAGAGAAAGATTCTTCAATGAAGAGGACTATGTAAGATTGAAGGATTACTATATATTAAATAAGGAAAAAATGGCTTTGGCAAAGGAGGATATGATGATATTGCATCCCCTTCCCAGGGTAAACGAGATATCTGTTGAGGTTGATAATGATAAGAGAGCCAAATATTTCGAGCAGGTACAGTACGGAGTATATATAAGAATGGCTCTTATCCTTACTCTTTTGGAATTATGCTGAGTATTTCATTGTGCTTTTTAAAATTGAGATTTAACAGGAGTGATAAAAATGCTAAATGTAGGAAAAATTGAAGAGGGTTTTGTATTGGATCATATTAAAGCCGGAACATCCTTACAGCTCTACCATGACTTAAAGCTTGATAAAATGGATGATGTCACCGTAGCCATCATAAAAAATGCCAGAAGCAATAAGATGGCAAAAAAAGACATATTGAAGGTAGAATGTGATATTACCATGCTGGATCTTGATATTCTTGGCTTTATAGATCACAACATTACCGTAAATGTTATAAAAGACGGGGAAATCGTTGAAAAAAAGGAGCTGAAGCTCCCTGAAAAGATCACAAATGTAATAAAATGTAAAAATCCCAGATGTATAACCTCCATAGAGCAGGAGCTGCCTCACATCTTTATTCTGACAGATCCCGAAAAGGAAGTATATCGTTGTAAATACTGTGAGGAAAAGTACTCCGGAAGAAAGCTGTAAATACAAATTTCTTCAGCATCACTGTAAGCCGGGTTCTGTATCTGACGGTCATCTATCTACTCCTGCCGTTGCCGGCAGGCTCTAGCGATCTACCTGAGAACATGACGGGCCGCCATATGGTTCTCTATTTGATCTTACTTCAGATGGGGTTTACATGGCATATGTCGTTACCGACATATCGGTAGTCTCTTACACTGCCTTTCCACCCTTACGCCGGAAAAAAGCAGGCTTTTTCCCTGACGCGGTATATTTCTGTTGCACTGGCCTTGGAGTCACCTCCACCGGACGTTATCCGGCATCCTGCCCTGTGAAGCCCGGACTTTCCTCGTGGCATAAGCACGCGACCGTCTGTGATACTGAAGAAAATTGTTTCTAAAATCATTTCCCTAAGGATAAAATCCTCTATACCGGGAAGATCGATCCTCCCACAAATTCTCTGAGAATTGAGTTATTGGGAAGATGTTCACTGGTAACACCGACAAAATAATCCAAAAATTTCAAAAGTCTGTTTGCCTCGTGGTAAACCCTGTCATTTTTATCTATAGCAAAAAGCAAGGGCTCCGCAAACTGTTTGAGAATAGACAGCTCATAGATCAATGCCGAATTGAACATGGCATCTGCCGATTCCTGAAAGGGGAAGATATAGTTTTCCTCTCCGTTTCTTACTGAGGCCCATCTTTCCAAGGTATCTCTTGCTATGGTCCCCCTTGTTCTGTTATCCCTTACCATTCTCCTTAAAAGTCTTCCGTCAGCTGTTGATACCCTGTTATGTTCATCAACATTGAGGGTTGTAAGGGCTGATATATATATCTTATACTTACTTTCCTTGGGAAGAGCATAGGTCATCTTTTCATTAAGGCCATGAATTCCTTCAAGAACCAGTATTTCATCCTCATTAAGCTTCAGGGAATCTCCCTTATATTCCCTCTTACCCAGCTTAAAATTAAAGGTAGGCATATCTACTCTTTCACCCTTCAGAAGGGCTCTCATATCCCTGTTAAAGCCTTCAACATCCATAGCTTCAAGACATTCAAAATCATAATTTCCGTTTTCATCAAGAGGTGTTTCTTCTCTGTTCTTAAAATAGTTATCCAAAGCTATGGGATGGGGTATAAAGCCATGGGCCCTGAGCTGAACACTAAGCCTGTGGGAAAAGGTTGTCTTTCCTGAAGATGAAGGTCCCGCTATGAGAACAAACTTCACTCCCTTCCTTGCAGCTATATCCTGAACAATACCGGCTATCTTACTTTCCTGAGTAGCTTCCTGAACCCAGATCAGATCATTGATATTATTATGGCAGATATAGTTATTAAGATCTCCTACGGTCATTACTCCCAGATTATCTGCCCAGTCCGTTGACTCTATCATTGTATTGAAAAGCTTGGGCTGGGGCACAAACTCGGCTGCTTCCAATGGATTTTTCTTTGTAGGCAGCTGCAGCATAAAGCCCTTATCATAAAGAATTAGATCATAAAGCTTTACATAGCCTGTGGAAGGCACCATATAGCCGTAATAATAATCATTGTAGCCCTCAATACTGTAGACATTAACCCTGGAAGACATCCTGTATCTGAAGAGCTTCTCCTTGTCCTTCATATTCTGAGCCTTAAAAAGCTCCACAGCATCATCCTTTGGATAGGAGGTCTTTACTATCTTGATATCCGCCTTTACTATCTCATCCATCCTCTTCTTAACTCTTGATAAGAGCTCCTCATTAAGGATAAAATTTCCTTCAACACTATAGTAAAAGCCTCTGCTGACTGAAAATTCCAATTTAAACTTTTTTATATTGTTTTCACCGACTACATCCGAAAATGCTTTCACCAGTACAAAACAGGCGCTTCGCCTGTATGCATCCGAGCCGGAGGGATCTGCCATGGTTATAAAGGAAAGCCTGCAGTCCTTGCTCAGGCTTTTATTCAACTCCTTAAGCTTTCCATCCTCATTGGCAAGAACTATCTTATACTTGTAATCCCCCTGATAGATATCTGAAAGCTCTTCAAAAGTCATACCCTTTTCATATTCATTTACTTTCCCATTTACTTCTACTCTTACCTTTCCCTCACTCATTTTCTTCTCCCTTCGATTTTCCTTCTTTAAGACTCAAAAGCCGGCCTTAGACAGGATATGACATATCACTTCAGCACTCTTTCTATCTCCACCGGGTGAGTTTCCTCCATAATACTTATAGCCTGCTCATTGTATATCAGCTCTTCCTTTACTTCCTCAATCCTCTTCTTTATACGATCTGTCAAAATCCCGTTTACAAGCTGTCCAAGCAAGGCCCCCAGCTTTTTTCTCTGCATATAGAGATACTGAAGAAGTATGGGATTTCTCTCCTTTATAAGTATTTTACCATATTGGAAGAAAACCTCCCTGTCCCAGTTCATATCTCCATGCACAGCCTTTATTACGGTATAGAACTTTTCATCTTCATAAACCATATCCTCAGACTTTATGCTATATCCATGATCCTGAAGATAATGTCTTACCATAGCTATCTCTGACTGGGGCTGAAGAATGAACTCCCTTGCTTCCCGGCAGACCTCCTTTGAAGCCTCAAGGATCTCTGCCATGAGAGGGCCTCCCATTCCCGCCATGACCACAGATTCCCCTTCCCCGGGCTTCAATTCCTTAAGTCCGTCACTCAGTATGGTTTTTATACTATGAGCACAATCATCTCTTTCAATATTGACCCTGGCTCTTTCCAAAGGACCCTTATTTACATCCATAGCATAAACGAAGGGGGCTATCTTATTTTCAACAAGATATATGGCCAAATGTCCGTGATCGCATCCCACATCAGCCACCTTAAGACCAGGGGTCACCATCTTTGCCACGGTGATAAGCCTTTCGGATAACTTCATATAATCTCCTTGGTCGCTTCATTTCTTATCTTTTAAAACCCAAAAAGGCCATTTTAATCAAGGTAATCCTTAAGCTTTCTCGACCTGCTGGGATGTCTCAGCTTTCTCAGAGCCTTGGCCTCTATCTGTCTGATCCTCTCACGGGTAACATTAAACTCCTTCCCAACCTCTTCCAGAGTCCTGGCTCTTCCATCCTCAAGTCCAAATCTGAGCTCAAGAACCTTCTGTTCCCTGTCAGTCAGTGTTGTGAGGACTTCATTAAGCTGCTCCTTAAGAAGAGTAAAGGCTGCAGCCTCAGCGGGAACAGGTACCTGTTCATCCTGTATAAAATCACCCAGATGAGAATCCTCCTCTTCTCCAATAGGAGTTTCCAGAGAAACCGGCTCCTGAGATATCTTTAGAATATCTCTTACTCTTTCCACCGGCAGGTTCATCTCAGCCGCAGTCTCCTCCGGGGTTGGTTCCCTTCCCAGCTCCTGTAAAAGCTGCCTGTTTACCCTTATCAGCTTGTTTATTGTTTCCACCATATGAACAGGGATCCTTATGGTTCTGGCCTGATCGGCAATGGCTCTTGTTATGGCCTGCCTGATCCACCAGGTAGCATAGGTTGAAAACTTATATCCCTTGGTATAATCAAATTTTTCAACAGCCTTTATCAGACCCAGGTTTCCTTCCTGTATAAGATCCAAAAAGAGCATGCCTCTTCCCACATATCTTTTAGCTATACTGACCACCAGCCTTAAGTTTGCTTCTGCCAGCCTTTTTCTGGCTTCTTCTCCCTCTTCTCCCCCTTCTTCCATCTTCTTTGCCAGTTCTATCTCTTCTTCTCCTGTCAAAAGAGGAACCTTACCTATCTCCTTAAGGTACATCCTTACGGGATCCTCAACGCTTATGCCGTCAGGAACGGAAAGGTCAATATTTTCCACATCGATTTCGTCTTCATCTGTAAGGATGATATCATCATCATCCTCATCATCGGTTAACATAACATCTTCCGTGGTCACCTGTAAAAGGTCTATGGCATTCTGTTCAAGGACCTCATATATCCTTTCATAGTTGTCCTCAGACAGCTCTGTATCCCCGAAAACCTCCTGAATATCCAGGTTTTCAACCACATTCTTTTTTTTCTTCCCCAGCTTTACAAGCTCTCCCAGCTTTTCCTCGAACTGATTTTGTGCATTCTCATCCATCTTCATCTCTCCTGTTTTTTTCATTCTCATGATAGCAGCCTTTTCTCGTCAAATTCCCTTCGGATCTTATCCAGCTCTTTTTTCTTATCCAGCATTCTTTGAAAAACAAGGGGATCTTTAGCCTCATTGCTTCTTGCCCTCTCCACATAGCTGTCATTTAATATCCTTAAAATAAGATCCTTAAGAACCCTGTCCCTGTCAAGATCATCATCAGGATCTGCAATATTTTCATTCAGGATGGAGGCCACCTGCCTTTGTTCTTTTTCTTCCTCATACATGCTTATGATCGCTGCAGGATTTAAGCTGTCACCATCACATTGTTCAAATATTGCCCCGGCAATGTCTCTGTATATACCCTGGGTAAAATCTTCAGTTTTTATATATTGCCTGACTATGGGATATATTTCCTTTTCCTCACATATCCAGGTAAGTATATTCTTTTGGGCCATTATGCTTCCGCTATCGCCCTGTCTTTGACTCTCAAACTGCTTTGGTCTCTCGTAAACTCTTATATTTTCGGCTACCATTGCCTGTTTCTTAACCATTTCCATCAGACTGTCAGGACTGATACTGTATTTTTTCGCAACGCCCTCAAGATAATTATCTCTTTCTATGGCATCCTCAAAGCGCAAAAGCCTTATGGCGATATTCTTATAAAACTGAGTTTTATCATGAGGATCCTTAAGATCAAAATTTCTCTCATCCATCCTTACCTCATAATAAAAACTGTTTTCTGCCTCTGACATCCTTTCTTCAAATTTCGAAGCTCCGAGATTTTTAATAAACTCATCCGGATCCTTATAAGGCAGAAGGTTTATTACTCTGCATTTTAAACCGGCATCCCTGAAAATGGGTATTGCCCTAAGAGCGGCCTTTATCCCCGCTTCATCCGAATCATAGCAGACTAAGACTTCCTCAGAATATCGTTTCATAAGGTTTGCCTGAGCCATGGTCAGAGCGGTTCCAAGGGAGGCCACTGTCTGATCAAAGCCTGCCTGATGCATTGAAATAACATCCATATAGCCTTCACATATTATGAGGTTTTTTTTCCTGGATTTCCTTGCTATATTTAATCCGTAGAGATTTCTGCCCTTTTCAAATATGGGAGTTTCAGGAGAATTGAGATATTTGGGTTCTGCCTTACCCATAACCCTTCCTCCGAAACCTATTATATGATTATGGATATCCATTATCGGAAAGATAACCCTGTTCCAGAACTTATCCATAAAACCGTTTTTTTCATTTGTCACAAAGAGTCCCGATTGCTTTAACAAAGGATCGTCAAAACCCTTTTTCTTAAGATAACCGTAGAGGCTTCCTTTGTTGCTCCTCGCGTAACCCAGTCCGAAAGCATGAATCGTCTCCTTTGACAAGCCTCTTTTTGAAAGATAGTCATAGGCTAATCTCCCGCTTTCCTGTCTGAGCTGGTAAAAATAAAACTTTCCTGCCTCTTTATTAACTGCCAGCAGTCTGCTCCTTAAGCTTTCCTTTTCTCTTTCTTCTTTGTCAGATGAGACATCCGGCAGCTTTATTCCCGATCTGTCTGCCAGATATTCAAGGGCTTCCTTAAAGGAATAATTCTCCATACTCATCACAAAGGTTATGACGCTTCCTCCGACTCCGCATCCGAAACAGTGAAACATCTGTTTCCCCTGAGATACTGAAAAAGAAGGGGATTTTTCACTGTGAAAAGGACAGAGTCCAAAATAATTGCTGCCTTTTTTCTGAAGCTTTACGTATGAAGACACCACATCAACTATATCATTGCTTCTGCAGACCTCACTGACCACTTCCTGTGAATAATACATTTTCCTCCTAGTAAGCCCAACTTTTTGGCATATACAGATTTTCAAAGACCGATATGGCAAACCTGTCTGACATAGAGGATACATAATCACAGACCACCCTGTCCTTTGTATCCCCATGCTCTGTCATAAGCCATTGGTATTCCATGGGTATCTTCTGATATTTCCTCAGATAGTATTCATAAAGATTTTCCACAAGCCTTTCTGCTTTTTCTTCTTCTTTTTTTACTATGGGATTGGTATAAACATTGTCAAACATGAAGCTTCTGAGGGCCATCATAGCCTCATGTATCTCATCAGACATTTTTATCTCATCTATCCCGCTGCTGTTAGTGATAACATCATGTATCATGGTATCAAGCCGTCTTGTAGTGGTCATCCCCAGCGTATTCCTTATTTCCCTGGGAATATCCTCCTCAGTCAGTACCCCTGCCCTTATGGCATCATCCATATCATGATGGATATAGGCTATCTTATCCGATAACCTGACTACCTTACCCTCTAGTGTAGAGGGCATTGAGTGAGTCTGATGATTCAATATACCGTCCCTGACCTCAAAGGTAAGATTCAGTCCCTTTCCATTTTTTTCAAGAACCTCTACCAGACGTTTGGATTGCTCATTATGCTTAAAGCCCTCCATACAACAGCTGTTAAGAGCCCTTTCACCGGCATGACCAAAGGGAGTATGCCCAAGATCATGACCTAAAGCAATGGCCTCAGTAAGATCCTCATTAAGCCTTAAGGCCTTGGCTATGGTCCTTGCATTTTGGGAAACCTCCAGAGTATGGGTCAGTCTGGTCCTGTAATGATCTCCTTCCGGAGTAAGAAAGACCTGAGTCTTATCCTTTAAACGCCTGAAGGAGCTGCAATGTAATATCCTGTCCCTGTCCCTTTGAAAAACAGGTCTTATATCACATTCCTCCTCAGCCACATCCCTGCCTTTGGAATTAACGCTTAAGGTGGCAAAGGGACTTAGATAATCCTTTTCATGTTGCTCAACTAGTTCACGTATCAGCATTTTTTTACCCTCTGTATTATTTATACGAGATCAAATAAAAAAATCCTTTTTTTGATAAATATGAATTCCGCTAAAAAATCCCTGCCTTTATGCTTTGAAAAGGCAGGGATCATCTCTTTTGGCTGCTATCTGTATATTATATCATTTCTTGAAGGACCGTTGGAGATCATCTTTATGGGGAAACCGATATTTTCTTCTATAAATTCAATATAGGCTCTGCAGTTTTTGGGCAGCTCCTCATATTTTTTTATACCTCTTATATCTTCCTTCCAGCCCGGAAGAACTTTTAAAACAGGCTTTGCCTTTTCAAGCTTTGAGGTAACCGGGAAATCCGTAGTTATCTCTCCGTCCACTTCATAGCCTACGCATACAGGTATTTCATCAAGATATCCCAAGACATCGAGAACTGTCAGGGCAACATCCGTAGTTCCCTGTATCCTGCATCCATACTTAGACGCCACACAGTCAAACCATCCCATCCTTCTCGGTCTTCCTGTGGTTGCGCCGTATTCTCCTCCGTCTCCTCCTCTTCTTCTAAGTTCATCTGCCTCTTCACCAAATATTTCTGAAACAAAGGCTCCTGCCCCCACTGCCGAAGAATACGCCTTACATACGGTTATTATCTGCTTGATCTCGTAGGGAGGTATTCCTGCACCTATGGCTCCGTAGGCTGCAAGAGTGGAAGAAGAAGTCACCATTGGATAGATTCCATGGTCGGGATCCTTAAGAGAACCTAACTGTCCTTCTAAAAGGACATTTTTACCCTCCTTTATCGCCTTGTAAAGGAAGGCGGAAACATCTCCAACATAGGGTTCAACCATTGACTTATATTCCATTAGTGTATTAAAAAGAGCTTCCTCGTCTATCTTTTCCTTATGGTAAAGATCTACAAGCAGAACATTCTTTATTTCACAGACTCTGTGTATCTTATCCCTAAGCTCCGCCTCTTCCATAAAAAGCTCACTGACCTGAAATCCGATCTTTGCATATTTATCCGAATAAAATGGAGCTATACCGGACTTTGTTGATCCAAAGGACTTTCCCTTAAGTCTTTCCTCCTCATAGGCATCAAAATCCACATGGTAGGGCATAACCATCTGGCATCTGTCCGAAATAAGGAGCTTCGGCTTAGGAACTCCCTTCGATACCACATCCTTAAGCTCTTTAAAAAGAACCGGTATATTGAGAGCCACACCGTTTCCGATGACATTGGTTATACTCTCATAAAAGACCCCTGAGGGAAGTGTATGAAGAGCAAACTTACCGTAGTCATTTACTATTGTATGGCCGGCATTTGCTCCGCCCTGGAATCTTACGACTATGTCGGCATCCTGCGCCAGCATGTCCGTCATTTTACCTTTTCCTTCGTCTCCCCAGTTCGCACCTACTATTGCTTTAACCACTGCAGTTTCCTCCTTTATACATTTATTGTTGCAGTCAGACCAAGTTCTTCCTTATTTGCCTCCAGTAAAGGCTTAACACATTCATTAAGATATTTTTCAACCTGTATAACAGATCTTCCCACATAACGCTCAGGCTCCATTGTCCTGTCAAGCTCTTCTCTGCTTACCTTGAAATCAGGATCCTTTGCTATTATATCAAGAAGGTTGTTATCAAGTCCCTTCTTCTTCACATTTTCAGCTGCTTCCATTGAATGCTGTCTGATCTTTTCATGCATTTCCTGTCTGCTAGCCCCGTTTTTCACAGCATCCATCATGATGTTTTCTGTGGCCATAAAGGGCAGCTCACTCATTATATGTTTATAAATAACCTTATCATTTACCACAAGACCGTCAACCACATTCATGCAAAGATCAAGTATCCCATCAGTTGCAAGAAAAGCTTCCGGTATGGAAAGTCTCTTATTGGCAGAATCATCCAGGGTTCTCTCAAACCACTGAGTGGCAGAGGTTATGGCGGGATTTAATGTATCAACTATCACAAATCTGGCTAAGGATGCAATTCTTTCACTCCTCATGGGATTTCTTTTATATGCCATTGCCGACGAACCTATCTGAGACTTTTCAAAGGGTTCCTCAAGCTCCTTAAGATGCTGAAGAAGCCTTATATCATTAGACATCTTATGAGCGCTTGCGGCGATCTGACCAAGAACATTTAAAACTCTTGTATCCACCTTTCTTGAGTAGGTCTGTCCGCTTACAGGATAGCATTCCTTAAAGCCCATCTTTTTTGCGATCATGGGATCTATCTTATCAATAGTTTCCTGATCCCCGTCAAAGAGCTCCAAAAAGCTTGCCTGGGTTCCGGTAGTTCCCTTTGATCCAAGAAGCTTCATTGTTGAGATAACAAAATCAAGCTCCTCTAAATCCAGCATAAATTCATTGATCCACAAAGTAGCTCTTTTACCTACAGTTGTAGGCTGGGCCGGCTGAAAATGAGTGAAGGCAAGGGTGGGCAAAGCCTTGTATTTTTCACCGAATTCAGACAAGGTAGCAATAACATTCAAGAGCTTTCTTCTTACAAGCTTCAAAGCCTCCGTCATGACTATAATGTCCGTATTATCTCCCACATAGCAGGATGTAGCTCCAAGATGAATTATTCCGGCAGCCTTTGGACACTGAAGACCATAGGCATAGACATGACTCATTACATCATGCCTTACTTCCTTCTCCCTTGCTTTAGCTACCTCATAATTGATATCGTCCTTATGTTCCTTAAGCTCATCAACCATTTCCTGTGTTATAACAGGCCTTCCGTTTTCTGACAGGCCAAGCTCCATCTCGGTCTCTGCAAGAGCTATCCACAGTCTTCTCCAGGTTCTGAATTTCTTATCCGGAGAAAAAATATACTGCATCTCACTACTGGCGTATCTTTCTGAAAGGGGGCTTACGTATCTGTCTGTACTCATGGGCTTAAATATCTCCTTTTCCTGTTAATAATCTGTAGGCCTGATGGTATTTATCTATAGTCTTGTCCACTATATCCTTTGGAAGAGTCCAGTCATCATGGGGATTGGCTTTCAGCCAGTCTCTGGCAAACTGTTTGTCAAAGGAAGGCTGGGAGTGCCCTGCTTCATACCCCTCCCTGGGCCAGAATCTGGAGGAATCGGGGGTAAGCATCTCATCTCCCAAAACAATCTCCCCCTTGTCATTTAATCCAAATTCAAACTTTGTATCAGCGATTATGATTCCTTTTGAAAGAGCATAATCAGCACACTTTTTATAAAGGGCTATGGAATAATCCTTAAGCTTTTTGGCATATTCCTCACCCTTTCCACCAAAGCTTTTTTCAAGGAAAGAAATGCTCTCTTCAAAGGAAATATTCTCATCGTGATCTCCTATTTCAGCCTTTGTTGAAGGAGTATATAAAACCTTTGGAAGCTTATCTGATTCCTTCAAGCCCTCCGGCAGTCTCATTTTGCACACAGTCCTGTCCTTTTCGTAGCTTGCCCAGCCGGAACCTGTTATGTAACCTCTTACAATACATTCAACAGGAAGCATATTAAGCTTTTTTACCAGCATGCTTCTTCCTCTGAAACGGTCATTTCTGAAAAACTCAGGCATTTCATCAACATCAGTGCTTATCATATGATTTTCTATGATATCCTCTGTCATATCAAACCAAAACTCTGACATTTTGTTGAGAACCTTACCTTTACCGGTTACTTCATTATTCAAAATAACGTCAAAGCAGCTTATCCTGTCTGTTGCCACCAGTATAAGATTCTCTCCAACATCATAGATTTCTCTAACCTTTCCCTCTTTAACAGGCTTGTATTCGGTCATATCCCTCTCCTTTTTATTTATAGAATTACTTTATTTACAATTTACACAAATAC